>NZ_JBXXZH010000012.1:0-79762 GCF_059640475.1 Calothrix sp. CBUCES-K 9914 | reverse complement strand
AGGTGTTTTAAAAAGAATATCAGCCTTCTCAAAAACAAAACCCGACGTTATTTACGTAATGGCAGGAATTAACGACCTGCGTCGAGGCGCCTCAGACGAGACTATTTTACGTAACCACCGTCGCATCGTTCGCCGCTTACGTGAAGAGCATCCCCTAACACAAATAATCGTGCAATCAATACTACCAACACGCTTACCAAATATATCCAACAACCGCATCCGTAATATCAACCAAAAACTTGCAATTATCGCCAAACAAGAAGGTGCCAACTATTTAAACATTCACTATTGGTTCACAGACTTTCAAGGCAACCTTCGTCAAGAACTAACAACCGACGGTCTACACCTTAGTCAAAACGGATACGAAGTTTGGCAAGCAGCCATCCAACAAGTAGAAACAAAAAACGCCCTCTCACAAACAAAACGCGCGAAAAAACTTTAATGGATAATTGTAGGGTGCGTGACGCTATTAACAATCTTGAAACAAAGCTAGTATCTAGTAGCGTCACGCACCTAAAAACTATAAATTGTTTTATGTAAGTCATAGAAGCTAGTGAGGCAGTTGCACAAAATTTTGCCTGAAGAATAAAATTTAATGATAAAGCATCTTTGGTTGTTCAAGATGCCCAAACCCAAAGCTATCAAAAACTTCTCGATAGACTAGAATGCATATAAGATAGCAAATTCTACCTTAAAAAACAGTCATGACTGAAACTAAATTTACTCGTGCTGCACGTCGAGGACGGATTTTCCCAGAAATTCAATGGACTCCGGAGCAGCTAGCACAATGGAGAGCAAAACAAGAAGCCTTTTATCTACGCTGCAAGCCAATTTTTGAGCAAGTACAACCAGAATTGATTAAGACTCATTACAACTGGTATATGGCAGTTGAGCCAGAAAGTGGAGAGTATTTTGTTGAAAAAGATGAAATGACAGCCATAAATATGTCTCGCCAAAAGCACCCTGAAGCTCCTGTCTTCATATTTAAAGTTAATGAAACAGGTGTTGGCGGAACTATATGATCCAAGGAACATTTGGTAGTGAGGGTGAATTGTTCTTTGAAATCACATTAATTGCTGCTCCTAATTTTGAACTAACTATTAATGCCCTTTTAGATACAGGATTTTCGGAATGGATGGCCGTTGATAAGCAAGATATAGACGGATTCAATTGGCAGTATTTAGGTGAAAGGGATATGCGACTAGCCAAGGGCGAATCTAAATTTGATATTTATTTAGGTAAGGTTCGTGTTGATGGGCAAGTCTTTGATATTCCTGTACATGTTGGTCAAGGAGTATCTGAAATTTTACTTGGGCGCCAGTGGTTACAAAGTAAAAGATTATTGGTAGATATGGCAACAGCTACTCTGACGTTAGGAAATTAGAGTAAAAAATAGTAGGTCAGGCAAGATGCCCAACCTACAGTCGGTTTTACTAATTACTTGATTGTGCTGTTTCTCCCGGTCCTGCGGTAACAATTACCAATTTATCCGGTTGAATCAATTCTTGAATAACAGAAACCACCTGTGGCATTGTTACTGCTTCGATGCGCTTCGGAAACTCGCGTATTTCTGCTGGAGATAAACCGTAAATTGCGTTACTCAGTATAATACTTGCAACATCGCTGGGGTTCGCCAAATCTACAGGATAGCTACTAGTAATTGACCTTTTCGCGTTGTTTAATTCCGCTTCGGTAATTCCTTGGTCGCGTAGCTGTTTGAGTAATGCAACTGCACTAGTTATTGCTTTTTGAGCATCACCAGGCGCCGTTTGCATTTGAATTAAGAATGGACCTGGGTTGATACCCGTTGCGAATGCGCTATAAATACCATACGTTAAACCTTGACGGTCGCGTACTTCTGTTCCCAAACGACTTGATAGCGTATCACCACCTAAAACGTGGTTAAGTACCGTTACTGCATAGAAACGTGGGTCTTTACGCGAAATGCCGTTGTAACCAATATAAGTTACAGCCTCGGCTTTACCAGGAATTACTGGATTTAAACGTGTTGTAGTTTGCGGTAAACTTACGGGTGCAACGTTTGCTACTGGAGCTTTACCAGAGGAACGCCAGTTACCAAACTCTTCGTTAAGAAGCGTTTTGACTTGATTAACGTCAAAGTCTCCTACAAACGCAACCGTTGTATTATCTGGTCGGTAATGCTGCTTGTAGAAGCTTGTTAAATCATCGCGCGTGATTGCTTTTAAGCTTTGTTCGGTTGGGAAAACGTGGAACGGATGGTTTTCTGGATAAACAGCTTGTTGGAATACTCTTCGTCCTAACGAACGCGGGTCATCTAACTGCGCTTTCAAACTTAGTAACGCGCGCTTACGACTTAGTTCCAATTGGTCAGCCGGGAATGTTGCATTTTGCACAACATCAGCCAGTGTTTTCACCAAAACAGGAATATTTGTAGAAAGTCCCTGTCCACCTATCGACACACCTTCACGAGCAGCACTAAATCCTAAACTGGCGCCTTTATCTTCAAGAGTTCGTGCCAAAGTTAACGCATTTTTTGTCTTAGTTCCGTTCATCAAGTTACTAGCAGCCAAATTAGCAACACCAGCTTTTGCTTGATTATCGAATATTGTCCCAGCGTCAATTTGTCCACTAATATTAATAGTTGGAACGCTGCGGTCAGGTAATAATAATACCTGCATCCCGTTCTTCAGAGTGAACTTTTCGGGAAGCACTTGCTGACTCGAAGCTGTTGCACTCGTTGCAGGTGGTAAATACTTCGCAAGCTCTGCTGGGTCTACTGGTTTACCAGGACTAAAGTTTTCCGAAGTTCTACCAGAACTACCACCGCTAGCTCCAGGTTTACCATCCGGTTGTGTTGGTTCAAAGAAACCTACAGTTTGTTTCGCTGGGTTCAAATAAGTTTTAGCGCATGTTTGAATATCACCAGCAGAAACCTTTGCAACTCCTGCTAAATACTTCTCAGCAAACTTGTAATCTCCAGCTACAATTTGGTTGTAACCAAGTTGTGTTGCTTGACTTGTTATATCCTGATTACCCAAAATAAACGAAGCTTGTAATTGAGTCTTAGCTCGATTTAATTCATCGTTAGTAATTGGTTTTTGCTGTATTTCAACGAGCGACTTTTGTAGTACGGTCGCAATATTATTCAACTCTTGCCCTGGCGCCGCAGTTACATTAATCTCATACCAACCTGGTTCAACAAGTTCTGCTGGACTTGCACTAACCGAAGAAGCTAAACCAGTTTCCACCAAAGCTTGATACAACCGCGAACTTCTTCCTCCGGTTAACACAGCATCCATTACATCAATAGTTGGTACATCAGGGTGCGTCAAATTTGGCAGTGGATACACAACTTGTAATAAAGCTGCACTTCCTCGCTCTTTTAATACTATCGGCGCCTTGCTGCTCGGTTTAGTAGACTGTGCGGGAGAAGAAACAGGAGGAGTAATTTTACTTTGTCCTTCAACTCCACGTTTAGGAATTTTACTAAAAGTCTCTTTTATTGCTTTCAGCGTTGGCTCCGTCGCGAAGTCTCCTGTCACAATCAAAGTAGCATTATCAGGGCTATAGTAAGTTTGGTAATAATTCTTTACCTGCTCAACCGTAAATTGTTGGACATCAGATTTTGTACCACCTACAGGTAAACCATACTGTCTATCAGGAAAAGCCGCACGCATTACTGCTCGGTTAAGTCTATACCCTGGTGAATTTTCGTAACCCTGTAACTCAGAAATTACCACTCGCTTCTCACTTGTCAAGTGGTCAGCATTAATAACCGAACCTTCCATCCGGTCAGCTTCCAAAGTTAACAGCGCTTGCAACTTATCACGCTGTACAGTGCCAAAATAAGCCGTTTGGTCATAACTCGTAAAAGCATTGAACTGACTACCCAAAGCACTAAATAGGCGCCCAAACTGTACCGGACGCGCGGTAGTACCCTTAAACATCAAATGTTCAAGCTGGTGAGAAATTCCATTTTCCCGTGTTTTCTCATTCCGAGAACCAACCTTATACCAAACCTGCGCGCTAACCACAGGCGCCGTATGAACTTCTTTGGTAAGTACAGTTAAACCATTCTCCAAAACTGTTTTACGTACTCCCTGAGTCAGCGAGTTCGCAGGAACAGCAGCCGAACTTTGATTAAATGGTATCAACACCCCACTCAACAAAAAGCTCAGAAATAATCCTATTAATATAGACGGTCGAAACTTCAGAAATGAACGCATACAAATTAAATGTGAACTAAAAACGTCACTAATACATCAAGATATACAAACCATCAGCATATGTTTCCACACTTCCACTCCTCCACTCCTCCACACTCAGCACTCAGCACTATCTCCATGTTAAAAAAGCTCTCTTGCAATTTAAACAACAAGAGAGCCAAAAACGTGGTGTGAGGAGCAAACTTAAGATTTGCTTAACTATACGTTAGCAACTCCGTATGAACTACCTGTGACAAATATTTGAATTTTTTAATAGACAAACCCAAGAATTTTAGTTAAATATATTAGGTATAAGCTTTGCTTGCGTAAAAACAAGTTAAATATTAGCCGACCATCAAACATAAGAGGTCTAAAGAACGTGTTAAAGAACTATATTTTTGGCTTAATTGCGTCAATTTTGATACTTCCAACTGCTGTACTAGCTGGAGAAAATCCGGTAGTCATCAAAACAACTCCAGTAAATAAACCAGCTTGCTCCAAAACAAACCCAGCAAAGGTAGCTACTGGTACACCTCAAAACGTTAGTGTTACTCAACACCGTATAGTACGTAGTGCAGGCGCCAACCGAACAGAAATATATCAAAGCACCACATCAACTACATCATCAACATCAACAGTTAACACAATTCCTTCTGTATGTGTTTTGCCACAAGCAATAATGAATAATGTGTTAATCACCCCATAAATATTTTTTACAACACGTAGAGACGCGATTAATCACGTCTCTACTTAAAAATCATCTGTATTTTGAGAAATATTGTACTTCTTACGATTTGACCAAAACTTAACAATTTGACTCAACCGCTTAACTCCACTTAGCGTTACCAAAGTCAAAAAAGCTGCCAATAAAGCCATTTTCCACAAACCGCAACCTATCGCAGCTCCGAGACCTGCTGCTGTCCATATCGATGCAGCTGTAGTTAATCCTCGTACTCTTGGAGCTTTTGATTCTCTACCTGATTCATGCAATATTAAACCGGCGCCAATAAATCCTACACCAGTTGACACACCTTGAATCGTCCTACTCAGCGCATTCGTTGCATTAATATCACTTGTACCACCTTGTAAAGGAATCATTACAAACAACGCAGAACCCATGCTCACCAGCATAAAAGTTCTCATTCCTGCCGCTCTGCCGCCTTTTTGACGATTTAAACCAATTATACATCCTACCAAGAGCGCTAAAACTAACCTCGTTCCAATGCCTACCCAATCATCAGGAGCAAGAAACATTTCACCCATTATTTAATATTCCTTAATTTTAATCTAAAATTAACTATCTGTTAATAAAAGTATAATTTTTTCAACTTGAACGCATACCCAGTAAGTATGAGAATTTACGACTCACTTGACAGGCACCATCAATATACTACAATTGTAATACAAGAGAAATTTAGCCGTGCTGATTGAAAGTGCGAAATGAGTATACGAAAATATGAGCGTTTTTAAGGTCGAAGTCGTAAAAATTAGCGAAATTATCCATCATCCTAATGCTGATAGATTAGATATTGCTAAACTTGACGGAATGGCATATCAAGTTATCACAGCAAAAGGAAATTTAAAAGTTGGAGATTTAGCATATTATTTTCCTATCGATAGCGTTATTCCCGATAAATATCTGGATGAATTTGGCATTCGTAACTACTACTCAAAGAAATTACGTGCGGCAAAGCTACGGGGAATATTTTCTGAAGGGTTGCTAATACCTATCAGTGATAGTAAAGTTAATGTTGGTGACGACTACACCGAATATTTTGGCGTTACTAAATACGAATATCCTATACCGCGCGGAATGAGCGGAGAAATGGAAAATCATATTGGACAATATAAATTTCCAAGTCCCGAAAATATCAAGCGCTACAAAGACATATTTATTGAAGGTGAAGAAGTTGTAGTTACTGAAAAGGTACACGGTACTAACTTTACTGTTTTAGTCGATGAGTATGGAACAGCTAAAATTGGCAGCCATAACTACTTTTGGAAAAATAACGAGGTCAACAAAAATCTAGTATACATCCGTGCGTATCATGAAAACACTGCTTTACAAAAACTGCCCCCAAATACTCAAGTGTTTGGTGAAATCTATGGTGTGCAAGACATTAAATATGGGTTAAGTAACGGTAAAATTGGGATTGTTCTATTTGCCGTCCGTCATAACAATCAATTCCTTGATTATAATGACTTCGTAGAATTTTGCGAAGAATTTAACTTACCGCGCGTGCCCGTTCTTTACAAAGGTGCCTACAGTTGGGAAGCAGTAGCGCAATTTAATAATAAAGATAGCGCTCTCAGTCCAACAAGTATAATGGAAGGAGTAATAATTCAACCGATTCAGGAAAGAACACATCCAGAAATTGGAAGAGTAGTTATAAAATTAATTAGTGACAGGTATCTACTTCGTAAAGACGGTACTGAACTACATTAATTAGCAATATTCCAATGCAAACAGTTCTTTTCTTATGTACAGGGAACTACTACCGTAGTCGTTTTGCTGAACACTTATTTAACTATCTTGCCCGTAAACGCGGTCTTGACTGGAAAGCTGACTCGCGCGGTTTAGCTTTAGAACGTGGTGCCAACAATGTTGGCGCCATTTCTCACTATGCAAAAACTGCGTTAGAACAACGAGGAATTATACTACTTGACTCAGAGCGCCTTCCGCAAAGTGCCTTATTAGAGGATTTTAAATCATTTACCAAAGTAATCGCCATTGATGAATCAGAACATCGCCCCTTAATGACAGAACGCTTTGCCGAATGGGTAGATAATATTGAGTATTGGTTAGTTCACGACATAGATCAAACTGGTGCAGACGAAGCTTTAGGACAAATAGAAGCTAACGTTATTAATTTTATTGACAAATTGGAATTGTAGGGTGCGTGACGCTACTAAAATTTTAAAACGAAGCGCAGTGCTGGTAGCGTCACGCACCGCACTAAAATTTGAGGTTTTAGATTCGGAATATCTTAATTTATCTTTACATTCATTAAAAAAATCAATAAATACTTAGCATCTATCTAAAGACAGATACGAATAAATTAACTCTATATCAAGGTAGAGGTGACAATAGCTGTATTAAATAGTTAATATAAATATTGCTTTAAGTTGCCATTTAAACGTATTCTTTCACGTTGCTGTATTATATAGTCCATCTAAATTTAAATTTCTATATTTAGCTTACTCATCACTAATGACGACCTCACAAATTACTGACACAGATAGCCTCGACCTAAAACAGTTATTAAGAACTCTTGCAGAAGTTAAAAAAGGCAACTTTAGTTCACGAATGCCTCTTGACCATACTGGAATTGCTGGAAAAATAGCAGACACTCTCAATGACATTATTGAGATGAACGAACGCATGGCAATGGAGTTAGAGCGTGTCGGGACTGTTGTTGGCAAAGAAGGTAAGATTTCTGAACGCGCGTCTATTGGTCATGCTAGAGGCGCCTGGAAAAGTTCGATTGATTCTGTGAATGCTTTAATTAGCGACTTAGTACAACCAACAGCAGAAACAACACGTGTAATTAGAGCAGTTGCAAACGGTGATTTATCGCAGACCGTCCCTACAGAAATTGATGGTAAACCACTACAGGGAGAATTTCTGCAAACAGCCACCATTGTCAATACGATGGTAACACAACTTAATTCTTTTTCTTCAGAGGTAACACGGGTCGCGCGCGAAGTTGGAACGGAAGGTAAATTAGGCGTACAAGCAGAAGTTCCAGGTGTAGCAGGAACATGGAAAAATTTAACTGATAACGTAAATTTAATGTCCGGGAACCTCACCGCACAGCTACGCAACATTGCCGACGTGACAACTGCCGTCGCGAATGGTGATTTATCAAAGAAAATTACTGTTGATGTTAAAGGCGAAATTTTAGAGTTAAAAAACACCATCAATACGATGGTTGACCAGCTTAACTCCTTTGCTAGTGAGGTAACGCGCGTTGCCCGTGATGTTGGAACCGAAGGTAAATTGGGTGTACAGGCAGATGTTAAAGGTGTTGCTGGGACGTGGAAAGATTTAACAGATAGCGTAAATTCGATGGCAGGTAGCTTGACATCTCAAGTCCGAAATATAGCTGAGGTGACAACTGCCGTAGCGAATGGTGATTTATCGAAGAAAATTACTGTAGATGTTAAAGGTGAAATTTTAGAGTTGAAAAATACCATTAATACGATGGTTGATCAGCTTAACTCATTTGCAAGTGAAGTAACTCGTGTCGCGCGCGAGGTAGGCAGCGAAGGTAAATTAGGAGTACAGGCAGAAGTTAGAGGTGTAGCAGGTACTTGGAAAGATTTAACTGAGTCAGTTAATTTTATGGCTAGCAGTTTAACCGCGCAAGTCCGAAACATTGCTGAGGTGACAACTGCGGTTGCAACTGGTGACTTATCGAAGAAAATTACTGTAGATGTTAAAGGCGAAATTTTAGAGTTAAAAAACACCATTAATACAATGGTTGACCAACTCAATTCCTTTGTGTCAGAAGTAACCCGTGTTGCGCGCGAGGTGGGCAGCGAAGGTAAATTAGGAGTACAAGCCGAAGTCAAAGGTGTTGCGGGTACGTGGAAAGACCTTACCGACAGTGTAAACTCAATGGCGGCTAGTTTAACGGCGCAAGTACGCAACATCGCTGAGGTGACAACAGCTATTGCCAAAGGTGACCTTTCTAAAAAAATTACTGTTGATGTTAAAGGTGAAATTCTCCAACTGAAAAATACCATCAATATCATGGTTGACCAGTTAAACTCGTTTGCTAGTGAGGTAACGAGAGTTGCGCGCGAAGTAGGCGCCGAAGGAAAACTTGGCGGTCAAGCACAGGTTCCTGGTGTTGCAGGTACGTGGAAAGACTTAACCGACAGTGTAAACTTCATGGCAGGTAGTTTAACTGCCCAAGTACGAAACATTGCTGAAGTAACAACAGCAGTTGCAACTGGTGATTTATCAAAGAAAATTACTGTTGATGTTAAAGGTGAAATTTTACAGTTAAAAAACACCATTAATACGATGGTTGACCAGCTTAACTCCTTTGCTAGTGAAGTAACTCGTGTCGCGCGGGAAGTTGGAACAGAAGGTAAACTCGGTGTGCAAGCTTACGTGCGTGGAGTTGGAGGTACTTGGAAAGATTTGACGGATAACGTCAACTTAATGGCTGGCAATTTAACAGGACAAGTACGTAATATTGCTGAGGTCGCAACAGCTATTGCTGGTGGTGATTTGTCGAGGAAAATTACCGTCGATGTTAAAGGCGAGATGTTGCACTTGAAAAATACCATTAACACAATGGTTGACCAGCTTAATTCATTTGCATCAGAAGTAACTCGTGTCGCGCGTGAAGTGGGAACTGAGGGTAAATTAGGAGGTCAAGCTCAAGTAATCGGTGTAGCTGGAATTTGGAAAGATTTGACGGATAACGTTAACTCGATGGCAGGTAACTTGACGGCACAAGTACGAGGTATTGCGAAAATTGTAACGGCAGTAGCGAATGGGAATTTAAAACGTAAACTTATATTAGATGCCCAAGGCGAAATCGAAACCCTAGCGGAAACAATTAACGAAATGATTGATACGTTAGCTACCTTTGCCGACCAAGTTACAACTGTTGCGCGCGAAGTGGGAATCGAAGGAAAACTAGGTGGACAAGCGAAAGTTCCAGGTGCATCAGGTATTTGGCGTGATTTAACAGATAATGTCAATGAACTAGCAGCAAATTTAACAACTCAAGTCCGTGCAATTGCAGAAGTAGCAACGGCTGTTACTAAAGGTGATTTAACACAATCGATTGCCGTTGAAGCACAAGGAGAAGTTGCTGCACTCAAAGATAATATCAACCAGATGATTGCTAATTTACGAGGCACAACTCGTAAAAACACTGAGCAAGACTGGCTCAAAACTAACTTGGCTAAATTTACCCGCATGTTACAGGGACAGCGGGATTTAGAAACTGTTTCTAAGTTGATACTATCTGAACTGGCGCCGCTAGTTACCGCCCAACAAGGATTGTTTTACCTAATGGAAGCAGGGGACAATCAGCCTGAGTTTTTGAAGTTAATCAGCAGCTATGCTTATCAACGACGCAAAAATCTGTCTAACCGCTTCTTGTTAGGTGAAGGTCTAGTAGGTCAATGCGCTTTAGAAAAAGAGAGAATATTATTAACTCAAGTACCCGACGACTATATAAAAATTAGTTCAGGTTTAGGCGAAGCAACACCCTTAGATGTCGTCGTTTTACCTGTACTATTTGAAGGACAAGTAACAGCAGTTATTGAACTAGCATCTTTCCACCGCTTTAACGAAATCCATCTAACTTTCTTAGATCAACTTACCGAAAGCATCGCTATCGTACTCAACACAATTTCTGCGAGTATGCGAACAGAAGAACTACTCAAGCAGTCTCAGTCCTTAGCTGAAGAATTGCAAACTCAACAAAAAGAACTAACTGAAACTAACAAACGTCTAGAACAACAAGCAAAATCACTCAAAGCATCCGAAGATTTACTTAAACGTCAGCAAGAGCAATTACAGCAAACAAACGAAGAATTAGAAGAAAAAGCCGAATTGTTGGCAGTGCAAAACCGAGAAGTAGAGCGTAAAAATAACGAAATAGAACAAGCGCGTCAAGCGTTAGAAGAAAAAGCCGAACAGTTGGCCATGACTTCTAAATACAAATCGCAGTTCCTCGCGAACATGTCTCATGAACTAAGAACTCCACTAAATAGTTTACTAATTTTATCAGGACTACTGTCTGAGAACAGCGAAGCTAATCTAACAGAAAAACAAGTAGAGTACAGTCGCACTATACATTCTGCGGGAAATGATTTGTTAGCATTGATTAACGACATTCTTGATTTAGCTAAGATTGAATCGGGTACAATGTCAGTAGAAATTAATGAAACATTATTTCATGATTTACAGCAGCATATTGAAATTACTTTCCGTCAATTAGCAACTGACCGTAAACTAGACTTCCGTATCCAATTCAATCCGCTTTTGCCTCGTGCTATTTTTACTGACGCAAAACGACTACAGCAAATACTAAAAAATCTCTTATCTAACGCTTTCAAATTTACTGAGCAAGGTTGTGTCAGTTTAAATGTATCACTAGCCAATTCTGGCTGGAGTTCAAATAAAGAAATTTTAAACCGCAGTGAGCGCGTGATTGCATTTGCCGTCACCGACACAGGTATTGGAATTGCACCTGATAAACAACAAATAATCTTTGAAGCATTCCAACAAGTAGACGGCACTACTAGCCGTAAATACGATGGTACAGGTCTAGGATTATCAATTAGTCGGGAAATCGCTCATTTACTAGGAGGTGAAATCCGCTTGGTTAGCGAGTTAAGTAAAGGTAGTACTTTCACCCTTTATTTACCCTTATATTATTCCAACCAACCTTTTTTAGATAACAGTAACAGTCAAACTAATGTTACAAATACAATCACTGTTGCGGCAACTCCAGTAACTACCAATAATTCGCCAGTACTTAGTGCTATTAACAACACCATCGAGTCAATAGTAATTGATGAAATACATGAAATACAATTGTTGAGCGAGCAAGTAATTAAAGATGACCGGGAAAATATTCAACCTGGAGAACGTTTGTTACTAATAATCGAAGATGACCTCAACTTTGCCAGGATTTTGCTTGATATTTCACGACAGCAAGGTTTTAAAGTTATAGTAGCAGCGCGCGGAGATGTTGGTTTAGTAATGGCACGTTCGTACAAACCAACAGCAGTTATGCTTGATATTCGTTTACCTGTTATGGATGGTTGGACAGTTCTTGAGCGTCTCAAACATGACGCTAGCACTCGTCATATTCCTGTGCATATTATGAGTGTAGACGAAGGGCGCCAACGAGGTTTACAACAAGGAGCGATAGCTTACCTACAAAAACCTATTGATAGTGATTCTTTATTAAATGCTTTGAGTCGAATTCGAGAATTTGTTGAACGTCAAGTCAAGAACTTGTTAATCGTTGAGGACAATGATACTCAGCGTCAAAGTCTTGTAGAACTTATTAGCAATAGTGATGTCGCAACCACAGCCGTTAGTACAGGTAGAGACGCATTGGAAGCTTTGCTAAATAGTCACTTTGACTGTTTAGTTTTAGACCTAGGACTACCTGATATGAATGGCTTCGAGTTAATAGAGCAAATTAAACAGCAAGCTCACCTCAACTATTTACCGATTATTATTTATACCGGAAAAGAATTAACTCCCCAACAAGAAAGTGAATTACGTCGTATTAGCGACTCCATCATTATTAAAGATGTGCGTTCACCTGAACGTTTGTTAGATGAGACGGCTTTATTTTTACATCGAGTTCAAGAAAACTTATCGGCGCCTCAACGTCAAATACTTGAACAGTTACAGCAAAAAGACCAAGCGCTGACGGATAAAAAAATCTTAATAATAGACGACGATGTGCGAAATATCTTTGCTCTCACCAGCTTATTAGAGCGTTACAAAATGCAAACTGTCTATGCAGAAAACGGTACAGACGGTATTTCCATCCTCCAAACAACTCATGATATCAACCTTGTTCTTATAGATATAATGATGCCAGGGATGGACGGTTATGAAACAATGCAATTTATACGTACTATGAGCCAGTTTAAAACTTTACCAATAATTGCTTTAACCGCAAAAGCAATGAAAGGCGACCGAGAAAAATGTATCAACGCCGGCGCCTCTGACTACATTACTAAACCTGTTGATACACAACAATTATTATCATTATTAAGAGTTTGGCTCTATAAGTAGCACTCAGCACTCAGCACTCAGCACTCATAACTTTTTTATGTTCCCATTACGTCCGAATGAGCTAGAAGACATTGAAATTGAATTATTGTTAGAGGGTCTATATCGTTATTATGGTTTTGACTTTCGCAATTATGCAACTGCTTCTCTAAAACGTCGTATTTGGAATGTAATTCGAGCAGAGAATTTAACTACAGTTTCTAGTCTTCAAGATAGAATTTTACACGATAAAAATTGTTTGGAGCGTTTTTTATTGAACTTGACAGTAAACGTTACTGCTATGTTCCGCGACCCTAGCTTTTATATTGCTTTCAGAAAAAAGGCTATTCCCTTATTACGTACCTATCCATTTATTCGCATTTGGCACGCTGGTTGTTCTACTGGGGAAGAGGTGTATTCAATGGCAATAATGTTACTCGAAGAAGGACTGTATCACCGTTGCCGCATCTATGCTACTGATATGAATGACGTTGTTGTACATAAGGCTAAAGTTGGTATTTATCCTTTGCGATTAATGAAAGAATATACCCAACTCTACCAACAAGCAGGAGGTCAACGAGCTTTTTCTGAATATTATACCGCAGCATATGATGGCGCCATATTTTTACCCGCATTAAAAGAAAATATTGTGTTTTCGGCACATAACTTAGTTACGGATTCTTCTTTTAATGAATTTAATGTAATTTTGTGCCGCAATGTATTAATTTATTTTAACCAAAATCTACAAGACCATGTTCATAAACTCTTATATAGCAGTCTAAGAAGATTTGGTATTTTAGGATTAGGAAGGCATGAATCAATTTTAGGTACAATTCACCAATCAGATTATGAAGCGTTAGATGCTCAGGAAAGAATTTTTCGGAGGATAACGTCATGAAATATGAACTAGTAGTAATTGGTACATCCCTAGGAGGATTAGAAGCACTCTCAATGATTTTATCAGGCTTACCAAAAAGTTTATCTATCCCTATAGCTATCGTTCAACATCGTCACATAGCTTCTGACGATCAATTAGTTCGTGCTTTACAACAGTATACCTTGTTGCCGATTATAGAAGTAGAAGATAAACTAACAATTATTGCCGGAAATATTTATCTTGCTCCTGCTAATTATCATTTGCTCGTTGAATTTAGTCATTTTGCCTTATCTACCGAGGCGCCTGTTTGTTACGCTCGACCTTCAATTGATGTATTGTTTGAAACAGCCGCTGACGCTTATCTCGAACGAGTAATTGGTATAATTTTAACTGGTGCAAATCATGATGGCGCCAAAGGACTAGCTAAAATAGAAGCTTATGGAGGTTTGATAATTGTTCAAGAACCAAGCACTGCAATCTGTCCCACTATGCCTAACTCAGCAATTACCGAAGTAAAATCACCAAAAATTATACCCTTAAACAATATTGCTCCTTTTTTAGTTCAGCTTTGTAATCAGTAACTTTTTTAATATTCAGCTAATCTCCAGTTTGAAAATTTATATCAAATTTTAGTTAATAATGGGGTGTTATATTTGAAACACTTGTTGAAAAATCGTTAAGGATTTATCACCATGATAACTACATCATCAAAAGTCAACATTTCACTAGTAGATGATAATCCAGAAAGCGGTTCTTCCGTACATAGCGTGCTAAATTTTAATTAAAATCGATAATTTTCCTTTATAATCAAGGCTTACAGGTACTTATAGTTGAAATTTCAGTAATTTGATTTTTATAAAAGTAATAATGGCTGCAAGATAAGTATAGCAATGGTTACAAGCTAATTTACCAACATATTTAGCACGCGCTTTGTACTGAAGATCCGAATTTACTATATCACCCCCTTATACTACCACTTTTGTATTATAGTGTATTATATATGTAATCAGATCATCAGGGCTTTTATTGTGAGTTAAAGATGAAATATACGATGAAATAATTGCTCATATCCTGTAAACACAGCTTAAAAAAGGCTATCCTTGAAAAAATTTGTATAAAATATGGTCTACCTCAAGTAAAGCGTATAAATCGCTAAATAGTTATATAAATTTGAATTTCCCGTTTAACTCCATCAGTGTTATAAAACTGAAGTATGGATTTTGATTATTTTAGAAACAACGATGGCTCTGCCGAAAATAGAAATCGTCACAACCTGCTTGCTAGTGGCTGGCGCCCGTTTCGTCGCGATTTTGATGTAAAGTATTTTTGGGATGTGCTTTGGAAAGACACACAGGAGTTAAGCCAAAGAAGTATTAACCTTGCAAGTTTTTACGCTGATGCTTTGGGACGACGTGATTATAGTTGGTGGGCAAATATATTAAACGTTGCCTCCGACTTCACCCGCGCGGAGTTTGAGAAGTATTGGAATTTCATCACTCCGGAACCGTTGACACCAGACCATCGTTACAAAGACGTTTTAAGCTCCGAAACACCGATAGTACAGTTCGTCAGTCGTAACAGCATTCCCATTGATTATGTACTAAACCGTCTACAAGAGATTACGGTATTGCGAAGCTTGGAAATACTTGGTCGTCCGGATATGATTACACAGTATTACTCCGAGCGCGACTTTTATTTTCCGCCCGACAAATTTATTAGTTGGGAACGTCTTGATGTTCTCAACACAGTTTATGCTTATTGGTCAAAGTATGACGTTTGGTTACAAATAGACCCTTACGACCGAGGACGGCGCCATTATTCATTGATGGCGAGAAACTTGGCGCCTCTAATTAATAAAGCAACATATGATTTAGCAGTAATGCTGAGTGGATATCAAAGTCGTGTCGGCAAGGTTCAAAGTCAATATCCAATACGCACCTTCCCTTCAGATATTCAAACATTTACCGATGCCGTTCAGCAAACAGTTCTAAATCAAAATCAGCTAGCGGTCTTAGTACATGGTGAACCAGGAACAGGAAAAACAGCGTGGACACAAGCAGTTGCAAAAGAAATTCTAGTACCGCTTGGTTACGTAATTTTCATCTTAGATCATGATGCAATTACCAATTTTGTACCACCTACCTACTTAGAGCGCATCTGTATCATTATCAACGAAGCAGATAACTTAGCGCAAAACCGTGCGTCAGAAGTTGCTCAATACAACAACAAAACCGAACACATCCTGAGTTTACTCGACGGAACCTTATATCAAAGCGTCATCGACGAAGGTGGAATACAAATACAGCAAAAATTAGTAATATTAATGACTTGCAACACAACAGAGCGTCTGGACCCAGCGATGCTGCGTAAAGGTCGTGTAGACTTGATGTGTGAATTCACGCAAAAATACGTATAACAAATTCGCGCATAACAAAAACGTGATAACGTGCGTCGTAAAAACGTTATGTAGGGTGCGTAACGCCATAACAAAATATCAACGAAGCGAAAAACTCGTAGCGTTACGCACCTACTACTAAAATATATTTTTGGAAGCAAAGCTTTGAGTAGAAATATACCCTGAATGCCCTCAAATTCCTTGCACCCCGATGATTAAAATCTCCATCCTATAATTACAATAACACTAATTGTGAATAGTAAAGGAATAAATTCTCAATAAAAATCCCTCACATTACCTAACAAAGTATCAAAATTGGCGCCCCCAATCTTCGCGCCAGCGTTCAACAACAACTTTAGTTTGTGTAAAAAATTCAACAGCGTGATTACCTTGACCGTGTAAATCACCAAAAAAACTTTCCTTCCAACCGCTAAAAGGGAAAAAAGCCATCGGCGCCGCAACACCGATATTGATACCAATATTACCAGCCTCAGCCTCATAACGAAACTTACGCGCGGCAGCTCCACTAGTAGTAAATAAACATGCCATATTACCGTACTGACCGCTATTTACCAGCGAAATAGCTTCATCAATAGTATTAAGATGTATTAAGCTAAGTACAGGCCCAAAAATTTCCGTCTTAGCAATCTCACCTGCTGGATTAACATCTTGTAGAATAGTCGGACGCACAAAATAACCATCTTCATAACCATTAATTAGTGGTTGGCGCCCATCAACAAGTAATTTTGCACCTTCAGAAGCACCGCGTTGAATTAAAGCCTCAATACGCTGTTGACTATCAAGAGAAATAACAGGCCCCATTTCCACACCCTGCTCCAAACCATTCCCAACAACTCGTTTCATAGCAGTTTCAGTAATAGCTTCGGTAAAAGTTCGCTTCGCATCCCCCACAGTTATAGCTAAAGAAGCTGCCAGACATCTTTGCCCAGCACAACCAAAAGCGCTATCAGCAGCAATGCGAGTAGTCATAGACATATCAGCATCAGGCAAAATAATAATTGGGTTTTTTGCACCACCTTGACACTGTACACGTTTACCATGAAGGGCGCCATGACTATATATATACTTTGCAACCGGAGTAGAGCCAACAAAACTGATAGCACGAACTAGAGGATGTTCCAAAATAGCATCAACAACTTCCTTGGTGCCGTTGACTAAATTAATAACCCCTTTAGGCAAACCTATTTTTTCAAGTAACTCAAATATTTTTTGCATCGTCAACGGTACTTTTTCCGAAGGTTTGACAATATAGGTATTACCGCAAGCGATAGCATAAGGTAAAAACCAAAACGGAATCATACCAGGAAAATTAAACGGACAAATCACCGCACAAACACCCAACGGTTGCCGTATCATCATTTCATCGATACCGCGCGCAATATCTTCGCTATTCACACCCTGCATCATTATCGGAATACCACAAGCAACCTCAACATTTTCCACCGCGCGTTGCATTTCCGCTTTAGCTTCAACCAAAGTTTTGCCACACTCAGTAGTAATAGTACGAGCTAATTCATCCAAATTTTCGATTAATAAACTTCTGAGTTTAAATAAATACTGTACCCGTTCTGTAGGTGGTGTCCGGCGCCATGTAACAAATGCAGCAGAAGCAGCGGTTACAGCCTCATTCACCTCAGATGCACTAGATAAAGGAACTTTAGCAATAACTTGATTCGTCGCTGGATTAAAAACATCTAATTGACTAGTAGCATTAGATGCAACCCATTCCCCATTTATGTAATTAAGCAATATATTATTCATTCTTACCTTTGCGACCTTTGCGTACGAGCGCGGTTCGTTTTATTTTACCTAAAACAAATCCACTCATCCTCAACAAAAGCAATACAACCACCTGGGAAAGGGTCAGTTTGAGAACGTCTTGGCGCCGTAATTAAATTAGTTAATTTTTCAATATGTTTAAAATTTGGGGAGTGGGGCAAAATTTCGAGAAGTATCTGACGCATCACCCTTCGTTGTAAAGCAAGAGGCGCCTCTTGTAAAATACGACGATTTAATTTTATAGGGTGTTTACTATATATAGCTTTATCTCGTAACTCGCGCGCAGCGTGTTCCAAAAATTCAACATCCGCTTGTAATAACTCAGCAGTTTGAGCAATATTCGATTCAACCTGGGGATTAAAATTATCGTGTAAATACGGTAGTAATTCTTGACGAATGCGATTGCGAGCATATTTTAAATCATGATTCGTCGAATCATCCCAAATAGGTAATTGAAAATCTTGACAAAACTGTCCCGTTTGAACACGAGTAACTTCCAGCAAAGGACGAACCAATTGTATACCCGAAGCTAACGGGCGCCGCCATGTTAAAGCTTGTAAACCATCGGCGCCAGTACCACGCATCAAATTATAAAGTAAAGTTTCAGCTCTATCGCTTGCCGTATGTCCTGTTAGAATACACGTGTAACTATGCTGAAGTGCTACTTGTTCCAAAACTCGGTAACGCCACTCGCGCGCTGTTGCTTCCGTATTTACAACTTCTGAGGCAGTTTCTAAATAAAAAGGTATCGAGTAGCTACGTACTAATTTTTCAACATGGTTTGCGTTTGCCGTTGAATCATGGCGCCAATAGTGGTTACAATGAGCAACACCCAAATGCCACTCCCATTTAGATTGTAAATCCAATAGTAGCTTTAATAGACAAAGGGAATCTTGTCCCCCAGATACTGCTACAAGTAAACGTTGCTGACGTACAAATAAATTACGCGCGCGGACAGTTCGATGTATTGCTGCATGGAGAGAATTCCATACCATTTTATATTTTAAATTTTAGATTTTAGGTTGTGTATTTATCTACATTACATCAAAAAGTTGTCTTATTAGTCGCGAAGCGAAGAATCTCAAAAGCTGTGATTATTATAGTATTTGCCAACCAAATAAAGTAAAACTTTTCTGGAACGGGCATCCCTGCCCGTCCGGTAGATTAAAGATTATTATTTTTGAATTTCGGTATCTTGTAACTCTTTAGCAAAATCTTCTAAAGGTGATTCATTATCATCAGGTTTAAACTCCAGCGATAGTCTGACTTTACCACGTCTCCAACTATTCGCGCGGAAGCGTAACACTTCACATTCTATACCTTTATCAAACAAAGATGACTCTGCTGTTTCCAAACCAACAAGTTCTTTAATTGCCTCTAAAAGTTGAATAACCTTAAAAGTATCTGCCACATCCAAACTATCTAAATTTTCTGTATTTATAGATACAACTTCGTAATGATGTAACCGATGAAATTCGTGTTCCATAGACTTTTATGACATTTTCTCTCAATATATCTATTGTTGATATAAAAATCATCATTGAACACAAAATTAAACCGAAACTTTAATCTAAACAATCCACTTAATATCAATATTTAACCAAAGCCAAAACAAGCACAATAAAAAAATAAAATTGTCTTTTTCACCACCAATAAATAAATCAACGAGTATCGCCACTTTGCTTCCTACCGTGTACACACATCTACCTTTCTCCCTCTTTGTGTCCTTCGTGCCTTTGTGGTTTATCTTTCTAAGGAACCACAAAGACACAAAGGACACGAAGGAAGAAAAGAAAAGAAACTTTGAGAGACTTGTGTGTACACTGTAGGCTTCGGAGAGCGGTTAGGAGGGAGAGATTTAAAGAAACCACCCATAAGAGTGCAAACCCTTACCCAGCAAATTCACACCCAAATAGCAAATCCACACAACCACAAAACCGCCAGCTGCTAAAATAGCAGGGCGCCGACCTTGCCAACCGCGCGTAATTCTCGAATGAAGATAGGCAGTGAATACCAACCAAGTAATTAAAGCCCAAGTTTCTTTTGGGTCCCAACTCCAATAAGAACCCCAAGCTTCGTTAGCCCAAACGGCGCCTGCGATAATACCAATAGTAAGTAAAGGAAAACCCAAACCAATTACACGGTAACTGATATTGTCGAGAGTTTCGGCAAGACTAAGACGCTGAGGTGATAAAGTCGTTGATGCTGTTGCAGCTTGAGTATCAGGAACAACGGCATTTAACACTGCTGCTCTACCATTACCATTGTTATTACTGCTTTCATAGCGCGCGTAGCCATTGTTTTCAGCAATACTGCTAGCTGAAGGTTCAGTTACAAGTTCGCCAGCTTTATGCAAACGATAACCATTAGTACGATAACCACCTGCACCAAATGAACTGCCTTGAAGTTGAATATCCTGTCCTTTAGTAACAACAAGGAATGCAATAGCTAGCAGTGAACCAACCATTAACGCTGAATACGAGAGCATCATAACGCTAACATGCATCATTAACCAGTTAGACTTGAGTGCAGGAACCAAAGGTTCAGCATTTTGCATTTGATCTGGTAACGTTAGAGTCGCAAAAGCAGTAATACCCATTGCAACAGGCGCCGTCGCAACCCCAACTAAACGACTACGACTTGTATTTTCAGCGATAAGATGTACTGTTGTGATACCCCACGCTAAAAAAAACAGCGATTCGTATAAATTGCTTAGAGGGAAATAGCCAGCTTCGATCCACCGCGCTCCTAACAATGTTGCCATGCACAAATTAGCTATCGCCATCCCCGCTGTTCCCAGTGCTGGCAAAAACGGAAGATTTGGAAACGCGGCGCCGCTCCAATAAACAAGCATGGTAATAAACAAAACTGCAAAAGAAGCGTTGTCCAGCCAGTTCTGGAGGACAACCAGATTGACAAAATTCATAAAGCGTGTTCTCCAGTCGATTCCAGAACAGTTTATCTTATTAGTTTAAATCGTATCTTTTTCTAAGAAATTCTTAGAATAATTATTTAAGGTGTTGGAGTTAGGTTTGGCAACGGTGCCGGATCTTTATCCTTTCCCTTTTTTAGCGCAATAAATATATCATAACGATTGCTGCGGCTATCACTAACTGCACTCGTTACTCCAATTGAACGTGTTGTACTAAATAATTCTTGCTGCCAAGGAAACAAAGGTGGTAATGGAAAGTTCTTTGCTGTACGTTCGACATCTAGGAAAAATTGACCGTTGCTTGGGTTTAGTTCTGATGGTACAGCCTTTTGAAAAACTGCTGCGTGCGCCAACGTGTGATTAGACTGACTTGTACTCAAGATTTTTTCTATAACTGGCGCCCCTAATGCGAAGAATATTACATTATCATCTACCCAACCGTGACTAGCAGTCAAAGTACCAAACGGTCCAATCCAGTTAACAACTGATTTATCCAACGCTTTTTTCTCCTCAAGTCGGAATTGGTACTGACTCTTCATCACCTCATCAAGTTGTTTAAGTGCAGCATCAGCCCGCTGACGGTCGTTCGTTTGTACCATAAAAACTAACGCAGCCCGGAAAGCTTCATCTTGTTTTCCTTGAGAAGTTGGAATTACGGATAACGAAAATTCACCGTTCATCCAGCTAATAAAATCACGGTCTAAATCCATATTAGTTAAAGATTTAAAGCCACCACGTAATTGTTCGGGAGGAACTGGTGATAAAGGATTCCCCTGCGACGTAGAATTATAATCTGCCCAAACGCGTGCGAGGTTGCCACCCGAAAGCATCATCAAGGTTTCAGCAGGAATACGATTTTGCATTTCTGCTGTATTATCATCCATTGACAATAGTCGTTGACTGTTAGGGTTAAGCCAAGAAACACCTTTAAGGCGAATTCCTTCATTTTCTACGGTTAATGTACCAGCTAAACCTTGATTGTTTTGCAGTTGCGATAAAACTTGAGTTGGTAATTGACGTGTAGGAGAAGCGCTAGCTATTTTAGCGCTTATAGGTACGTTAATGTAAAACTGAGCAAAAGGTTGATAGGTAGTGACTTTACTCATGTTATCCGCATAACCAGGAACCGTAGAAAGCGATGTTTTGGCTTTATAAGCATCAATTGCTTTTTCTACAGCTACAGAATTATCAGTAATAACAATATATTTATTTTCAATAACTGCTGCCGCAAAATTATCAGATGTACTAGTAGAAGATGTATCAGTCTCTTTTATTGGTATTTCTTTGTAAGTACGTTCTTTCCAACTTCCGCCTTTCGGAACTTTTAGGTTCGTTAAAATACTTTTAGCATTTTGAGGATTTTTAATCGGTAACACCATAATTAACTGCTGACTGTTGCTTGCTTGTGCGTAGCTTGCTACAGGTTTTGCTGGTTTAGAGCTATCAACTGGGTTCAGCACTGCGAGTGTTACCTCTTCTCCTACCCAAGGTTGGATGTCTTTTTGAAAATCATAACCATTACTCGTCAAGAAACGGTCGCGTAGTTGTACTATATTTCTATCGAGTTGTGCTTGTACTTCAGGGGTGCCAAATTGGCGTAATTGCTTCCACTGTTGAACATCGGTCGTCAAAGAAACCGCGAATAATGCATCTTGAGGAATTATAGTAGCTCCTGGCGGCAAATCTCTTGACAAAGGCTTTCCTTGTGTTAATAGCCAGTATCCAGCGATACCACCACAGATTAATAGTCCAGCAGAAGATAGCGTCAGTACTAAAGACGGTTTCTTTTTTTTTATCGAAGACACATTTATGCGTGCCATTGAAACCTACACCTCATCAATGTCGATAACTGGTCAATTACTTAGTAAATTCACTTAACTGAAAGATTTCTTTCAATTAGACTATTTTATATAACCGTGTATAATTGTATAAATTTTGGACTTACGCAAAATTGTTGTTTGTACTACAACATATCGGGCAAGAAACCAATTTTGTTGTTTCCAGATGCGTAAGTTCCGAAATTATTACACCACATGTTTTGTAGCACAAATAATTGTTTTGTGTCACCAAAAAATTACTATTGCAGCCAGCAAAAGGTATTATTTAAGATTTTACAAACTTTTTATACAATATTATTACTTAAATTTCGTTGAAATAAATAGATTCTAAATAACTATAGAAGTCCACTTTGATATTTAAGAAAATAGCATTTGTAAGGTGGGCAATGCCCACCCTACGCCTACGTAACCAAACAGGAATTCTATATATTACTAAACTGCTTAGTTTATATCAGTTTTTACTCGAAGAATAATGTAGCATTTAGTACTTTTAAAAAAATGCTTCAGTATAAGCACTTGTTTCTCGTCCATTAAAGTTATGGAGACCCAAGGTATTTTGTGAGGTAGGGTGAAAATACTTCGTAGATTAAAGTCAGAGGTTGTCCATGATGCCAGAACAGATAATGGCGCCCCCAAAAGGGTCCGGGCATATCAAAACCAGACTCTAATGCTGTGGAGTAACCTTGATAAATTCCTTGAACATCGCGATAAAGCTCGGTTCGTAGACGAGCGAGACTAGCCCAAATTGGTAATGAGCGATTTTGTAAATACTCGTCTACGTGTGATGCTTCCCACCACGAAGTTGCATATGCCAAACGTTGCCCTGAAGCAGTTCGTAACCAAACTTGGCGCCGGAGTCGCGGTCCAGGTACTGCGTCGATTAAATTTGGCGCACCGTCCATATCCATACCAATTAATGACATGTCGATGACATCAACTTCTGTCGGTTCACCAGTCAACAATTGTAAATGTCTTGTTGGTGAACCATCACCTAGGAGTAGTAATTGCCAAGCGGGCGCCAGTTGAGTGTGAGGCAAACCTTGTTGAATTGCTTGCTCGTTTCCTTGCCAGCTTGGGGATAGTCGATGCCAAGCATCTGGAAGTGTTGAGTTATTTGTTGGTGTAAACGTTGCAGTCATTCTTAACAAAAGTTCACATATTTATATCAAAGCATAAAAAGCCAAAAAAAACGAAGGGCTGAGAGCGTAAATACGCCAAAAGCAATAAGTGCTGGGCGCCGTTCAAGCACTCAGCACTTTTTTGTATTGCTTTTGTTGTATTTGTTTTAGCTTTATTAAGCGCGCTATAGTTTTATGCGGATGGCGAGACTCGAACTCGCAAGCCAAAGGCACACGCCCCTCAAACGTGCGCGTATACCAATTCCGCCACATCCGCTTATTTCATTCCAATAGAGACTATAACACAGTGTAATACTAATTGCTATAGCGTGGGCAAAAATTTAAGATATTTTTTGCGAAGCTGAAAATAACTTGCGCTACAGCTTGGTTTTGAAATGCTGGTAATGTGGGAATTCTTGCTTTCTTAATTTTTTTTCTTGCAGACAGCATAAATTTCAGATGCTGTCATAATCTAGAATTAACCCTTGAGTCGCATACCTTGTGTGGAAAGCGTGTAGGTCTATTTATTCAATAATGTTGAAATCTAAAAGATGAAGTTTGACAAAATATTAATTGCGAATCGAGGAGAAATTGCCTTGCGCGTTCTCCGGGCATGTGAAGAGATGGGGATTGCGACGATTGCAGTTCATTCGACGGTTGATCGCAATGCGCTGCATGTACAGCTTGCAGATGAAGCCGTTTGTATTGGAGAGCCTGCGAGCGCTAAAAGTTATTTGAATATACCTAACATTATTGCGGCTGCTTTGACTCGTGGGGCAACTGCGATTCATCCGGGTTACGGCTTTCTTTCAGAGAACGCGCGCTTTGCGGAAATTTGTACTGACCATAAGATAGCATTTATTGGTCCATCACCGGAAGCGATTCGGTTAATGGGGGATAAGTCAACTGCCAAAGAAACGATGCAGCGTGCTTCTGTACCAACTGTTCCCGGAAGTGATGGGTTGGTAGAGTCAGAAGCAGAGGGGTTAGCAATTGCAAAAAAAATAGGCTACCCAGTAATGATCAAAGCCACTGCTGGAGGTGGTGGACGTGGGATGCGGTTGGTACGCTCCGAAAGTGAATTTGTCAAGTTATTTCTTGCCGCACAAGGAGAAGCAGGCGCCGCATTTGGTAACTCTGGTGTTTATATTGAAAAATTCGTGGAACGTCCTCGTCATATAGAATTTCAAATTTTAGCAGATAATTACGGTAACGTAGTACACTTGTTTGAGCGTGACTGTTCAATTCAACGGCGTAACCAAAAGTTATTAGAAGAAGCTCCTAGTCCGGCACTTGACCCAGAACTGCGTGAAAAAATGGGACAAGCAGCGATAAAAGCAGCACAATTTATCAACTATAGCGGCGCCGGGACAATTGAATTTCTCCTCGACCGTTCGGGACAATTTTACTTTATGGAGATGAACACCCGGATTCAAGTTGAACATCCAGTTACAGAAATGATTACTGGTGTTGATTTAGTCGTCGAGCAAATACGTGTAGCTCAAGGGGAAAGATTAAAATTTACACAAGACCAAATACTATTACGTGGTCATGCAATCGAATGTCGTATAAACGCAGAAGACCCAGACCATGACTTTCGTCCGGCGCCAGGTCGTATTAGTGGCTACCTTCCGCCAGGTGGTCCAGGTGTACGAATAGACTCACATGTTTATACAGATTATCAAATACCGCCTTATTATGATTCGCTAATAGGTAAGTTAATAGTGTGGGGACCCGACCGTCAAACAGCAATAACTCGAATGAAGCGCGCGCTGCGTGAATGCGCCATCACAGGACTACCCACAACTATTGGGTTCCATCAAAAAATTATGGAAACTCCCCAATTTATAAAAGGTGAAGTATACACCAACTTTGTACAGGAAATGATTTAAAGTAGGGTGCGTGACGCTACAACAATTCTTAAACGAAGCAATCATCTAGTGGCGTCACGCACCTTACAAATTAACAACTCCGCGCCTCCCAATGTTAAGACATCATCGTCAATAAACCTTGCTGACCAAGTAAAATTTCGCGCACCAAGCTAACAATACCCACCCATATGATAGGGGTAATATCGACGCCACCAATGGGTGGGACAATTTTACGCGCGGGAATTAAAAAGGGTTCAGTAGGAAGTGCCACTAAAATAAATGGAAACCGCTTTAAATCAACTTGTGGATACCACGTCAATACAATACGGAAGATAAACAGAAAAATCATCAGTCCCAACAGTGGACTAAGAATCAACGTTGTAATCTCTACAGGTGTCATAAGTAAACATTCGCGATAATAAACAAGAATACAATTTATGGCGTCCCCGTCGTTAAGCTTTGTTAAGACTTCTCTAATTTTAGCGCACGCGCGCTTGGGGTTTACTTGTATCGACTAATTTCTTTTACTCCTTCTCAAGGACGTAATAGACTATTAGAATTGTTATTAAGTGTGTAAAAAAAGGTTGGTTAAAGGTTATGACAGCTTCCTTATCAAATTTTCTTTGGAGCTTACTTTGGGGTACAGCGATTGTAGTCATTCCCGCAACAGTGGGATTGCTTTTTGTAAGCCAAAAGGACAAAATCCAGCGCAACTAGGGTTTTAAGAGTCAAATTGACTCTGTAAACTATTTATAGCCCCAGCTATTCTACTTTTCCCCGATGAAAGAGAAACGTCTCTTTGAATTGGGGAAAAGTCCTAGTATATCTGTGTCTGAGCTTATTTGAATAGCCTTACACTATATACTGCTTGCCCGCTTTAAATTATTATTGTGCCTTGTTACAGTAGAGTTTTTAATATTGAATCGCTAAGATAGATTTTGAGATTAGGTAAAAGATAATGCTAATTTTTGGGCTGAACTCAGCCAGTATTCTGGCTCAGGTGAACGTAGGCGCTACTCCAGCCACTTTTCTAGGGATATTCCTGGCTGTGGCTGGGGCAGCTCTGTATTTTATCCGCAACGTCAAACCGGAATTAGCGCGCGACCATGATATATTTTTCGCGGCAGTTGGTTTGCTTTGCGGTTTTATATTGATATTTCAAGGTTGGCGCCTAGACCCGATTTTGCAGTTTGGTCAGTTAATGCTAGTAGGTTCAACAGTATTTTTTGCTTACGAGAGTATTCGTTTGCGGAGTATTGCAACCGAACAAGCAAAGCGAAATACTCCAATTGTTGACGATGAACGTCCTGTAAGCAATAGCTACAAGTATGATCGAAGACCCGCCAAAGCCGAGCGGGTAAACATGGATTTGGAACCACTTCCTTATTATGATGATGAGGACGAATATCAGGAACGTCCGAGAATTCGAGGTAGTCGCGAAGACCGACGCCCTAGAAGTGGTTACGATGAGTACCAAGAAGATGTTAATTCTTCGCGTCGTACATCACGTCGTAGCAGTAACGAAAGAAGTGATACTACTACCGATAAACCTCGGCGCCGCACATCACGTACAGAAGATCGTAATGTGTCAAAATATGATGATGACGATTGGAACTCAAGTAGCTTGTCACGACAAAATAATAATGAAGACTGGGAAACCCCAGCTACCGAAGAGCGTAGATCACGTAGAAGTAATAGCGGTTCAGAGCGTTCAGAAATTCGTTCTACAGATGAAACAGCATCAAGACCGAGACGGAGAAGACCAACTTCTGAGTCTCCACGCCGAGAAAACGATTTAGACGAATCAATTCCAACTGCAGATTACACTGACTACGTAGATTACAAGCCGCTTGAGCAACCAAAAGAAAAGCCAGAGCGACCAAGTAAATTTGATGACGACGATATCTCAATGAGCTAATAATATTAGATTACACAAACCTGTTTATATTTAAATAGGTGAGCGTGAACCCAATGGAAAATAGTTCAGGTGAAAAAACTTACACCTAGATGGCTCCAAATCAAAATCCGTTGGAGTCTGATTTTTAGCTTAACTTTGATTAGTTCTTGTAGTTCTGACAATATTCCCCTAGGTCCGACATCGCTCAACAGTCGCTTCACTGAAGAACAGCCAGCGTTGAGCGGTAACGGGCGTTTTTTGGCATTTATCTCGAATCGTAGCGGCGCCCATCAACTTTTGGTATACGATTTGCAACAGCAAGAGTTTGTTCGCATACCTCGTTTAAGCCGACCCAATACAATAGTTGAGACTCCAAGTCTCAGCTATACTGGGCGCTATATTGCCTATATTACAAGTGATCAAGGTAGACCTGTTATTGGACTATATGACCGTGCAGCGCAGCAATCACAAATTCTCACGCCTATTTATCGCGGCTGGTTACGCAATCCAAATATTAGCCCAGACGGAAGATATGTAGTATTTGAAACAAGCGCTCGTGGTCAGTGGGATATTGAAGTACTCGACAGAGGTCCAGATATTGAACTAGATATTCCAAATGGGGCGCAAATTAATCCGCCCTAGTGATACAACAATGTACTATCACAACATCAACCTACTTGACTAATGACTAGTAAATATACTCTTATACCTATATTATTAAGCTTAAGCTTTTTGGGTGGATGTGGCGGATATCCACGTATATTAAGTTATCCCTTCGATCCAGGCGGTAGAAGTTTAAATAGTTTTGCTTCGGAATTAAACCCACAAATATCGGGTAGATACATTGTTTTTACCAGTGACCGTAGAGGCAGTCAAGATGTGTATATGTTTGATACAGTCACACGCTTCCTAATAGATTTACCTGGCTTAAATTCATTTGATACTATTACCTCACATCCTAGCGTCACAGAAAATGGACGTTACATCGTTTTTACAGCAAGTCGTCAAGGAAGGTCAGGTATATTTATTTACGATAGAGAAACGCGACAATCACGTAATTTAACGGCTAATTTGCAGGCAGAAACTCGCAATCCTACCATTAGCGCAGATGGTAGTAGGATTGCTTTTGAGACTACTGTAAATGGTCAGTGGGACATTTTAGTTTATGACCGCGCGTCAGGACAACCCTTAAATATTCCCCAAGACCCTAGATAACTCCGCTGCTCGTAAGTAAGGTGCGTGACGCTACTAGATCATTGGTTTTATTTCACGATTATTATAGCGTCACGCACCCTACTTCTTTCCCTCTTCCTTTCTTACAGCATCAATTAAAGAACTAACTTGTTGTGTTCCCTCAGATGCTTCAAACTTGAGAGGAAATTTGCCGTTTTTGAGCATTCGCAATCCTAGAGGAACAATACTTAATAGACCATTTAGGTCTTGAAATTGATTACCAACAACTCTTAAACCAAATTTACGCTCATCAATCCAACCACCTTTTTTCACTAAATCGATTAAAACTTTGCGGTGACGGATTGAGCGACTATCATCTTGTTTACGCTCAAGAATTTCTTGCTTGATTTTAGTAATTTGGTCAAGGGGGGCTACATCCATCGGACAAACGGAGTTGCAATTATAACAACGAGTACAACCCCAAACACCTTTACTATCTTGATTATAATTTTCCAGCCTATTTTCTGTATTGTTATCGCGCGAGTCTGCCAACATACGGTATGCTTTTGCTAGCGCATGGGGACCAACAAAGTTTTGATTAACTTCACGCGCGTTGCATTCAGAATAACAGGCGCCACACATAATACAATTACCTGTTTGGTCTAGAAGCGCGCGTTCAGATGGTGTTTGTAAGAACTCACGTTCAGGTACTTTTCGTCCAGCAGTACTCACGTATGGCGTTACAGCTTCTAAGTTATCCCAAAAACTGTTCATATCAACCACTAAATCTTTAATTACTGGCATATTACCGAGTGGCGCCACTACTATTTCTGGTGTTGAACTTATACTTTTTGTTTGAGGTGCGTATGAATCGGAGGATTTTAAGAACTCAATCTCACTACCAACATTTTCTTTACAAGCTAAAGCCGAACGTCCGTTGATTCGCATGGCACAACTGCCACAAATAGTATTGCGGCAATTTTTGCGGAATGCTAAAGTTCCATCCTGTTCCCACTTAATTTTATTAAGACAGTCGAGGATTGTATTTCCAGCCTCAGCTTCCACAACATAATCCTGTGAAGTTGGTTTCTGATTAGGTTTTTGCCGAATAATTTTAAAAATAACTTCCATCACCACTAATCCTATCTACAGTTTTAAACTTCTTGATTACAATCATGGCACCCGTTTATCCCATCGACATGCTCCGACGAGGAAGCGACATGCTCCAAGTATAACCACTAAAATCTAGCTCCTTTTAGTAGCAGACAGTAGTACCTGTACGAAGAGTACATTTTAGAAATCATAAGCAAACGACACACTTAATTCGTCTTTAGAGGCGTTCATATATATTTTGCTCTTATCACCCATATATAACGTAGACAAGGTTTGAAGAGTTCGTCGTCCCAACAACACAATGGTGCCCTGTCACGTTCTTGTAACTTTTGTTTATATAGAATTGTTAAATCTATAAACAAAGCGCGTCTCAACCAATATAGAACAAAGAAGCTGTACGCGCGTGCAATATTGCCGAAATATACGACCCGATTGAATCGAATTAAAATTTATCGAGTACCCCATTACTCACCCTAAAGGTAGAAATTTGTATATTAACTGTATAGCAAGTTAATTCAAAATTAAACAAATATTTTGCTATTATTAGTCCATGCTAGTATTTAATATAAAATAACGAAGTGACAAATGGAGTATAAATCGCCTTAGCTGTGCGGCTATTACCGCTTTGTATTCTTCGTATTGTAAAGACGTGAAAATATCGTCTTTACATGCAGGATAAAAAGGTGTATAACCTCAATACCCTCAATATATACTATGCGCCCAAGCGAGCAAGTGAGTTGATGAATGTTTTCATTCCAAGACTCATACACTCGTTGCACCAAAACGTCACGCTTTGATTTAAAGGCTGCGATTGTGTAAGTCTACAACTTGATTGTCGTAGAACGCCGAGTGGCTATTTAACTTCATAAAGCAACTTTTCCCGGATGCAATTCAGGAAAAACAGCTCAAAACTCCTCACTTTCTTCCAATGCCTCTTTATATAAAGTCGGCTAGAAGTCAAACCGTCACATCAATGCCCAGAATAGTAAAGTATTCTATTTACGGTGGTAAATGATGGTTACAAATGTCCTAAAATTACAAAACAATCAAACTTGCTTGTGTTTCTAAGTTGTCCTGAAGTAGTGGGGTTCCCACTTCGCTCCGGCAGTTTAAAAGTTATAAGCAAGCAGAAAGCCGATTACCTAGGATGTCGAGCCAACGCCGTGCAAATCTAAAAAGGTTCAATCCAGGTATTTCATTACCAAGTCAAAACGTTTGGAGACCGAAGAGGATAATTTGAATCGAATGAGTGAAACAGCTACAGCAGCATTAACCGGAAAAGCCTTACTTGCTAAAGTTAAAGAACTTTCTTCTTTACCTCGGCGAGAAAGAGCTAAACAATGTGGTTATTACACCACCACCAAAGGTGGTCAAGTACGAGTTAACTTGACTGATTTTTACGACGCTTTACTATCGGCTCGAGGAATTCCTTTAAGTCCAGAATCTCCTAAAGATGGTCGTGGTCGTGAACCTACGTACCGTGTTAGTGTCCATCAAAACGGTCAAATTGTTATTGGTGCAACATACACCAAGGCAATGGGCTTAGAACCCGGTGATGAGTTTGAAATTAAACTTGGATACAAGCATATTCATCTAATTCAAGTCGATGCCGACAAAAAGAGTTCTCAATTAGACATGGACTCGGATCTCGATGACGAAGATGAAGATGAAGATGAAGATGAAGACGAAGAGTAAATTTTCTGTAATAGGGTGAATCAACTCGTTTGAGTGACTGACACAACAAAAATATTTTGTTACAAACGGTGCCCTATTGCCGAATCGTTGGTATCTTAGTTTCAATGAATAGCGTTTAACAACTTGACTTATACTTTCAAGATTGATTTAACGCACTTTGAATTGGCTGTACTAATTAGCCATTACTAAGTATCATCGTTTACAAATTTAAGAAGCGAATACGAATCAAAGTATCGCTTCTGAACAATCACATGCACTAATAATTTTTCGGTACTTCCAGCAGCTACAGTCAGTCGTAGCTGCTGTGATTTTAGTTACTTGACATTAATTGAATTACTTAAATCACTTTTAACCTTGCTAAATATTCTCTTGAAAAATAAAAACTATTCTTTTACAAAACTTGCTTTGTACTCACGCAATTGATATACAAAAAACGTAGGGTGCGTGACACCACATATCAATGTGAAACGAAGCGCAGTGATTAGTGGTGTCACGCACCTAAAAGCGTTATACACTGACTTTTGATTGTGACAATATCGTAAGTTCTGTTTTCATTAACAGTGTAATATCAAGTTAATGTATGGTTTTTAGTTAAGTGCTGATCTGTTAATTTAGGTAATTTGTGGCGCTAGAAAAACGAACCGCAAAGGGCGCACTCGTAAGAATTAAGAAGAGAGAAACACCAAAACTATTGACACAAACCACTAAAATCAAAATACCCGTGTAGGGAACACGGGTATAGCAGATATATATAGATCAATTAAATTAAGAATTTAACCAGCGAAAGGGGTTAAGCGTTTAATCGCGCGACCTGCAACATCAGCGTAACGTAGTTGTCCACAAAGAATCTTAGCCATAAGTTGTGGGGCATTGGGACGTTTAACACCGACTTTATAGCCAACAATTGGGAAATGATAGAAAAGATTTGCTATTTTTGCTGCCCATGCCATATCTTTACCCCATTCTTCATTCATAACTTTGGAGTAGTTTTCGAGTGCATTAATATCCCCACTGAGAGCTTTATTAATCGCATGACTAGCTTTTACACCGCTAAAAATGGAGGGTCGAATTCCTTCAGCAGTCATTGGATCAACAACACAAGCAGCCTCACCAGCTAAAACAGCATTAGTCGTGTGAAGATTTTGTTCACCGTCCCACAAACATAAAGCATGACCATACTGTTTGCATTCGCTAACTTTTAGATTAAAACTCTTACCATACTCATCTAAGATTTTTTTGAAGTTTTGGGCAGTACCACCAATGAAAGTACCCACACCTATTGAGTAACCGTCGGCTTTGGGAAAATTCCAAACATAGCCATTTTTAGCCATGCCGAATTCTATATCTATAACATTAGTTCTTGCAACTACTGCTTTTGCCTCTGCCTCTAAGGCGCCAGCTAAACGGCGTTTACGTTCTGTAAAACCAAGCCATTTTGCCATCGGTCCTTTGGCGCCATCAGCTGCAATCAGATAACGACCATTAATAAGTCCATTAGGAGTATTAACTTGCCAATAATCACTTAGAAACTCAATACCTTTTACTTCAGTATTATCGCGTAACTCTGCTCCTTGTCTTTGGGCTTGTTGAACAAGAAAATGGTCAAAAATATCACGACGAACTAGCCATAACGGCTCAGGCGTTTGAAGCTCTGTCTCAATTACGTCTCGCATTTTCCAAGTACAGCGAATGGTATCAGCTTTTACCGAAATTGCAGGACTAAAATCAAAATCAAACCATTCGGCAATAGCAGGTGACACACCACCACCACAAGGTTTATAACGTGGTAAAGACTCTTTCTCTAAAATTAATACCGAGCGTCCAAGCTTGCTTAAATGATATGCAGCTGTTCCACCAGCAGGTCCGGCGCCGACAATGATACAGTCGTACATAGGCTTTATTCTCGCTTATAACTTGGTAATCTAAATTAATTTCTATTAATTTCTAAAAATATGTTTGAGTAATATAGCAGTTCTACAGTGAATCTTGTGGAGTGGTCATCCTTGCCCGCCCTGAGCTACGCTAATTTTGTAAAACTGTTTATGATTTTGCTGTTTTTTGTATATAAAATTACACATTGAGACGGGCAGGGATGCCCATCCCACAAGATAATGGTAATTTTATTAAATAAGAGTAGGGTGCGTTACGCCAGAAAAATCATCTACATAAATTAGGGACTTGTGGCGTAACGCACCATTCTTTCAACATTCTTTCACCATTCTTCCAACTTTAAACAGTCGTAATGTCTTTTTCTTTCTCTGCTAGTAAATCATTTATCTTACCAGTATACTCATCGGTTAGTTTTTGTAGTTTCTCCTGTAGGTCACGAGATTCATCCTCAGAAATTTCGGAGGCTTTTTCCTGTTTGCGAATTGAATCAATACCATCACGACGGATGTTACGAATTGCAACACGCCCTTCTTCTGCGTATTTTGCTGCAATTTTTACAAACTCTTTTCTCCGTTCGCTTGTTAATTGCGGAATATTCAATCGAATAACAGAACCGTCGTTACTGGGAGTTAAGCCCACATCTGACAGTGAAATTGCCTTTTCAATCGTATTCAGCGTATTCCTATCGAAAGGCTGAATTAAAATCGTTGTTGCATCTGGGGTACTAATGTTCGCAAGCGACTTTAAGGGTGTCGGTGAGCCGTAGTATTCAACGGAAACCCTATCAAGTAAACTCGAATTCGCACGACCAGTACGAATAGTGTTAAAAGACCGCAGTGTTGCTTCAACAGTCTTTTGCATAGAACTTTTAGCGTCAGCTAACTTCACAAGAACCTCCCACAAGCGTCCCAATAGATTCTCCCACAACCGCGCGGTAAATATTACCTTTAGTACTCAGGTCAAAGACGAGAATCGGAATATTGTTTTCCTTACACAAGGCTATCGCGGTACTGTCCATTACTCGCAAATCTTTTGCCAAAACGTGACTATAAGTCAAAGTATTATAACGTCTAGCGTCAGGTACTTTCATCGGGTCAGCATCATAAATACCATCCACCTTCGTCGCCTTGAAAATGACTTCTGCCTCAATTTCAGCCGCGCGTAGTGCAGCAGCAGTATCGGTGGTGAAAAATGGGTTTCCAGAACCGGCACCAAAAATAACCACCCGTCCTTTTTCAAGATGACGGATGGCACGACGACGAATATAAGGTTCTGCTAATTCTTGCATGGCAATAGCGGTTAAAACTCGCGTTTGTATTCCCATGCGATCGAGGGAATCTTGAAGTGTCATGGCATTCATTACCGTGGCAAGCATACCAATATAGTCAGCGGTCGCTCTGTCCATTCCTGCCGATGCGGCTTTGACACCTCGAAATATATTGCCTCCCCCTACGACGATAGCGAGTTGAACGCCAGTGGCTACTACCTCTGCTACTTCTTGTCCTATATCCTTGACCACTTCGGGATCAATTCCATAGCCCATGTTGCCCATTAGGGCTTCACCGCTCAGTTTAAGTAAAACCCGTCGGTAATGTGTACCCATGAAGTTTTGTTCTATCTTAAAGAAGTTAGTTGTAATTTCCTCCAACTTAAGATAGCAGTACAGCGACAATATGTCTCTACTTGCACTAAATTTATTTAATTAATTACGCCAAATAATGGCTGTCCCGATAGGCTCAGTTTCTGTAATCTCTATATTATTATCACTGAATAGCGATGCTATAGCATTCCTCAAATACCTGACCTGCACGGCTTGGGGATTTTCTGGATTGTCGTCAATTTGACCGCCATACCGCACTCGACCTTCAAAGTCTATCAGAAATGCCGTTGACGTATTCATGGCGCCGAAACTGCGCGTCACATCTTGCGTTGAATCCCATAAATAAGGAAAATTTAACTCGTACTGTGAAGCAAACGCTTTCATTTGGTCAAAACTTTCGACCAAATCTTGGTTAACAGCGTTGCCGTTTACACCAATTAGCGTAAACCCAGAGCTAAAAAACTCATCTTGGATTTGTTTTAACCTTTCCAGGTAGTTTTTGACGTAAGGGCAGTAGTTACACATCGAAACCACGCCGACCGCGCGGAACTTTTCCAAATAACGGCTGAGATGATGTACCTGCCCATCAATTCCAGGCAGTTCAAAATCTGGTGCATAGCTTCCTATGGGAGTATCAGTTGTTAAGAGCGTTTTCATTTTCCCCTGGCTTCAAGGAACTAGGAACAAAAACTTGGTTTCATGAGTACATCAATCGACGCATCAAACAAACCACTTTTTCAGTAAATGCTTGATATGGAACCATTTTATAAAGCAGTTTGGGCTACCGACCGCCGCGAAACTACTGAAATTCTTCTTTCTCCGGTTTACTCTGATTTTGTGAATATTCTGATTTTGTGAATATAAAGTCTTAAAATATTGTTAACTTATGCCACGGCGTCAATCGCTATCAGGGAGGAGAAACTTGCATTATGCAAAGCACTACTACCCACTGGCATCCCCTACCCGTAAATTACACATACTATCTCCGGAATAATCTATGACAATCGGCTATGTTGCGCTTGTTCTCCACGCACACCTGCCCTTCGTTCGTCACCCCGAAAGTGATTACGTGCTAGAAGAGGAATGGCTCTATGAAGCAATTACAGAAACTTATGTACCTTTATTAAAAGTATTTGAAGGTTTAAAGCGAGATGGTATTGACTTTAAGATCACAATGAGCATGACACCGCCATTGGTATCTATGTTACGTGACCCATTATTGCAAGAACGTTACGATGCTCACTTAGCCCAGCTAGAAGAGCTTATTGAGTTGGAAATTGATCATAATACTCACAATGGTCACATTAAGTATCTTGCCGAACATTACGCCAAAGAGTTCAGTGAAACACGGAAAATTTGGGAGCGTTATCAAGGAGATTTAGTAACCGCCTTCAAACAGTTCCAAGACTCCAACAACCTTGAAATTATTACTTGCGGCGCCACTCACGGGTATTTACCTTTGATGAAAATGTATCCGCAGGCAGTGTGGGCACAACTTCAGGTAGCGTGTGAACATTACGAAGAGACATTTGGAAAGGCGCCAAGAGGAATATGGTTGCCAGAATGTGCGTACTATGAAGGATTAGAGCGAATGCTCGCCGATGTTGGCTTGCGTTATTTCCTAATTGATGGACACGGTATTTTGTACGCGCGTCCACGTCCAAGATTTGGTACATATGCTCCGATATTTACCGAAACAGGTGTAGCAGCATTCGGTCGCGACCACGAATCATCCCAGCAAGTTTGGTCTTCAGAAGTAGGCTATCCCGGCGCCGCAGAATACCGCGAGTTTTATAAAGACCTAGGGTGGGAAGCTGAATACGAGTACATCAAACCTTATATAATGCCCAACGGTCAGCGTAAAAATACGGGTATTAAGTATCATAAAATTACCGGACGCGGACTGGGACTATCTGACAAAGCTCTATATGACCCTTACTGGGCAAGAGAAAAAACCGCAGAACACGCCTCAAACTTCATGTATAATCGCGAACGACAAGTCGAGCATTTATATGGAATAATGGGGCGCCCACCAATTATCGTTTCACCTTACGACGCCGAATTATTTGGTCACTGGTGGTACGAAGGTCCTTGGTTTATTGACTACTTGTTCCGTAAATCATGGTACGACCAAAAAACCTATCAAATGACGCACCTAGCTGATTATTTGCGCGCAGAACCATCACAACAAGTTTGTCGCCCCTCTCAGTCAAGTTGGGGTTACAAAGGGTTTCACGAATATTGGTTGAACGAAACAAATGCGTGGATATACCCGCATCTTCATAAAACAGCCGAGCGCATGATAGAAATATCAACAAGAGAACCCGAAGACGAACTCGAATGGCGTGCGCTCAACCAAGCCGCGCGAGAATTACTATTAGCACAATCATCCGACTGGGCATTTATCATGCGAACCGGAACAATGGTGCCATACGCAGTACGAAGAACACGTTCTCACGTCATGCGCTTCAACAAACTTTACGAAGACATTAAAATTGGCAAAATAGACAGCGGTTGGCTAGAAAAAGTTGAACTAATGGACAACATCTTCCCCAACATCAACTACCGCACTTACCGCCCCTTGTAACCCATCTTGTAGCACAGGCCGGAAAGCCTGTGCAGTGATGTATTTTTTTACTACAGAGACACAGAGGGAAAAGGAATAAACCACGCTCGTCACAATTATTTAAGATAAAACTTCCCAAAATTAATGACATGGACTATTAGTGGTCTGTGTCATTAAATTTGGCAGGTTGAATAAATATTGAAACGTTGTAGAGACAGTAAATTTACGGTCTCTACATCCTACTTGGCTTCTCTTATGGCATATTTCTTACTCCTCATTTGATATAAAAGCCAAGGCGTAAATCCTTATAATCAGCCATTCTGGAATTGTATAAACCCACCTCTTCTTATACCTACCGTGTACACACAAGTCTCTAAAAGTAACTTTTCTTTTCTTTCTTTGCGCCTTTGCGTCCTTTGCGGTTATTTTTTTAACGAACCGCAAAGAACGCAAAGGCGCAAAGAGTAAGAGTTTAAGGGTCATAAAAAGATGTGTGTACACCGTAGCTTCTTATACAGGGCAGTGTATTATTCGCACTGACTTATGTACATTTCTATTTTCATAAGTTATAACTGACACACACAATATATTCAAACTTCAGCTAGTTATATTCCTTTCTAGCTAACTTTCTCATGCGACTAATTTGAATAATACTTACAAGGAGAGTAAATTTGGCTTTATCTAGCAAAATAAAAGATGAAATAAGTGAATATTTAAAAAGCCTCATACCCAGCGTTATAGCTTCTCTAAATAAACTTACCTTAAAAGAGATTCTTCATCAGAAAAATCCTTTGGTAAGAGAAATGTTCTACGATAATCCAAAAGAATTTATATCCTTTTTCGTCATGGAAAGAGTTGAACGTTCATTTGTTACTACTATGGGTAACGTTATCGAAAATATTGTTGAAATATTAGTCAAAAGTCAAGATGGTGAAATCGTAGGTACAAAAAAAGATTGGAAACCTTATGATTTAAAATTTCGTTTAAAAGACGGAAAAGAATACTGGTTAGAAATAAAATCAATACTCGAACAAAATAATAGTAATAAAAGAAGCATCACAACCTATAGAGAGAATGCTGCTAAACAAGAAAAAGAATTTCGCTTATGTATTTATTATCCAACTAAATTAACAAGTAAAGAAGAATATATTCTTATAGGTAAAGAATTTTGGAGTTTTGTTGGTGGAGATAATACCACACAGTCAGAAGTTTTTAAATTAATAAGAAACACTGCAAAAGACTTCTCATTCAAGGATTTAATTGAAAGTCGAACAAAACTTCTTCTTGAAGAGTATACGCTATTTATAAAACATACACATACTAAAAACGGGTAAAATCTAGACTTATGTCATACTGAACTTATGTCATGCTGAGGAACGAAGCATCTTAAAACTTGTCACTGATTTTAAAACTAAAAATGCGTTTTTAACGGCATCGTGAATAATGTGTAACTGTGGCATATTCTATTATAAATCAGAACTAATTATGTGTGGCAAGATTAAATTAAGACTAAGTTATCACGATGTACAACAGTTTCGGCGCCCTCGTATCCTAAAATCTCTCTAATTTCTCGTGAGTGGCGCCCACGAATTTTTTTCAATTCATTACTGCTGTAATTTACTAAACCCCGCGCGACTTCATTACCGTTACTGTCAAATATTCCTACAGCCTCTTGTGTCTCAAATTCACCCTCTACTACCGTAATTCCCGCAGCAAGTAGAGATTTTCCAGCACCAGAAATAGCAGTAACGGCGCCATTATCTAAATAAAGTTTACCAGATGGAATCAAACCGTAGGCTATCCAACGTTTACGCGCGACCGTTGGTTCTAATTGCGGTTCAAACTGCGTACCAATTGACTCACCATTAATAATTTTTTCAATATTTTGTGGGTATCTTCCTTGGGTAATCACAGTACGTACTCCTGCTGCTGTAGCAATTCGAGCCGCTGCAATTTTTGTTACCATTCCTCCCGTTCCCCACTGTGAACCTTGGGCACCTGTTTGAATTTGCATAGCTGTCAGTTCTTTTATACTGTTTACCAAAATAATTGGCTTTGCATCAGGAACTGAACGAGGGTCTGCGGAGTATAATCGATCTACATCAGTCAGCAAAAACAGCCAATTAGCTTCAACTAAGCTAGCAACAAGTGCAGAAAGAGTATCATTATCACCAAACTTCAATTCTTCAACAGCAACCGTATCGTTTTCATTCACGATAGGTATGACACCGAGTTCAAGTAACTCTCGAAAAGTATTGTAAATATTTAAATATCTACTGCGCTGTACCAAATCGCTACGAGTTAACAAAACTTGAGCTATTGGTTGTTGTAACACCGTAAAAAAATCATCATAAACCCGCATCAAACGTCCTTGTCCAACAGCAGCAACAGCTTGTTTGAGTGCAATACTTTTTGGACGTTCCGTTAAACCCAAACGCGCGCTTCCAACTCCTACGGCGCCACTTGAGACTAAGATAACTTTATGTCCTTTCGAGCGCAACTGCGAAAGTACTTCGGCTAACGTGGCAATAGTAGATAACGCCAATAGTCCTGTCTCAGGTTGAGTAAGACTAGAAGTTCCAATTTTAACGACCAAAGTCTGAGGCATTTTGGATTTTGGATTTTAGATTCCGGATTTTGGAAGATTTTATATTTTATATATTAAAGCGCCAAATCTTCTATCGTGAGGACTGGCGCTTTACAGGGCTTATAGTTATTTGCTATGCACTAGGGTATATATTTTGCTTACCCCATCTTATTAATTTTCATAATCCCTTATTTTTGTATGTAACGTAATTTTTTTAATTATTTTTTTAGATTTACTTCCTTCAAGATTTATTACGCTTTGTAAATCTTTTTTTCCTTGGGTTAATTGTAGCTCCTAGAATTTCAGAAGCCCACACCTCAAAGTTGCGAATAGGATGAGAGCGTAAGGCGACATCAGAATCAACCATAGGCTCAACAAGAATTGTAAACATCCCCAAACGATTACCAACTAGTACATCAGTAAACAATCTATCGCCCACCATACCAACTTGATTTACTGGCAAATCCATTTTTTGGAGAGCAGCACGCACTTTACGACGTGAAGGTTTAGCGGCGCCGTGGTAGTAAGGTAAATCTAAGGCCTGGGCTATAGTACTAATTCGAGTCTCGCTGATATTATTACTAACAAGCCATAGCGAAGCAACTCGCCGCACTTGTGCTACCCATTGTTGTAGTTCAGGTGAAGCAACAGCAGCCTTAAATGGTACTAACGTTTCGTCAACATCAAGTACCAGTCCTTTAAGTTGATACTGTTGAATAATCTCAGGGGTCAGGCTGAGTACAGAAGATTTCAGAATTAAATCGGGTTGTAGTAGTTTATTCCAAGTCATTATGAGTAGGGTGCGATCAGGCTATAACAATTGTGAAACAAAACCAGCAATCTAGTAGCGTCACGCACCAGCGAGCTGGGTCTGCACAATAATTAAGAATAGAAATAAGAATTATATCGGTGTAATGACTAAATTTACAATAGCCTCGGTGCGTGACGCTACTAGCTCATTATTTTTGTCTACGATTGTTATAGCCTGATCGCACCCTACTTCTGCCTTTCTCTACGAATTTTAGCAACAGCAGCTTCGTGTTCTTGAATGGTACGGCTAAAGACATGAGTACCATCATAGCGAGCAACAAAAAATAAATAATCTGTATTTTCTGGATTAAGAACAGCTTCTAATGCAGGCAAACCAGGCGCCGCTATTGGAGTTGGTGGTAAACCTGGAGTGGCATAAGTATTATACGGTGAAGGTTGTCTAACTTGCGCGAAAGTTAATGGTCTATCAGGAGTTTGGCGAATTCCAAAAGCATATTCGACTGTAGGGTCACTTTCTAATTTGATTCCTTTTTGTAACCGTGAAACAAACACACCAGCTATTCGGCGCCTTTCTTGTGGAACAACAGCTTCTTTTTCCACAATACTAGCTAACGTTACCCACTCTTTGAGGGTAAATTTAGTTTGTGCTTTTTTATAAACAGGTAATGCAGTCTGCTCAAAACGTTTGAGCATTATTTCGACAATATCACCAGGTCTTTTTTTCTCAGACGGAACTTGATAAGTATCAGGGTAAAGAAATCCTTCTAAAAAAGGAATATCAGTAGGTAACCAAGGAAATTGCTTACGGTCAACTTTACTAGCTGCGGCAAGAAAGCCGGAGGCAGAAAACCAGCCTTTTTCCTGAAAAAATTTCGCCATTTGCCTCAAAGACCAACCCTCTGGGATAGTAAAACTAGTTTGCACAACTTTACCATCTCGAATCGTTTCGGCGATTACATTCATTGGCTGATTTGCCGATAGTTCATAAGTTCCTGCCTGAAAATCGCCTTTTGGGTCTTGCCAATTCTTATATCTAGCTAGTAAACTCCAAGCCAAAGAAGACCGTATCAAACCAGCTTGTTCTAATTTAGTACCGATTTGTTGAGTTGCAGTTCCTTGAGGAATCTGAAAACGTTGGTGTTTCGCGGCATTAGATACAGGTGAAATAGCCCAACTCCACCAAAGCCAACTTGCACTTCCAAAAATAGCCAAGAATAAAGGCAGCAGGCTAATTATGAATAACCGCTGCCAACCTTTCTTTTGATAACTCATCATTAAATACGTGGAATTTATGATAAAAGGGAAGGGTACTTTCCCCTCCCCTATGTATTACTCAACTTCGTTAAATAATTGCTCTTCCAAAAGCGGTTGAACTTTACGAAACTCTTCGGGAGAAAGAAGTTCCGGTTTACCTGACTTTGTTAAGCGCGCGAAAAACAAAAGAGGGTCTAAAGGAGTATATATTGCGTATTCTTGCTCTTCTTTATAAAAAGTAGCGAGCAATTGTAACTGTTCAGGCTCCAAGTCCGCATCTTGATCTTCAATTTCGAGAGTAAAAAGTTCTGAATCTTCAACGGGAGGTAATTCACCAGCCGCAGTCAGCGCATACGCTGTATTCTTGAGCATTAAATTGTGTTCTGATAATACAGCTTGAGCATTAGCAAAAAGCTCATCAATTACGGCATCATCTTCGACTAAAATTGCTTCTTCTTCCTCATCGTCACCTTGCCAAGCAAAGATTTCTACGGGGGCATCGACTGGAAGAAGTAAAACATATTCTTGCCCTTCCACCGAAAGTGAATGCTCGACATAACATTCAAGCGTGCGTCCTTGCTCATCCGTCAAGGTTATGGAACCAGCTTGAGCTCTATCATTGTCTTCAGGAAATTGTGAGGAATACATAGCCGATATATGCAAATATATTAACTACCAGCAACTACAAAAACTGCTTAATTTTCTCTTAAACAGGTAATATAAATTAAATTGAGTCTAACTGGCTATCAAACTTCAGGATATCATGCATTGGGAGTAGGGCTACTTAAGATTCCTTCTCGCATCGAGCCACTGCTGTAAAATCAGTGCTGCGGCTTTTCGGTCTATCAAACCTTTATTGCGAGATGGAGAACGATTTTCAGCTAAAAGCATTTGTTCAGCTTGAAACGAAGTTAAACGCTCATCAACATATTCGATTGGCAACTTTAATATTTTGCTAATGCGATTAGCGAACTTTTGAACTTGTCGAGCCTGAAATCCTAATGTACCGTTCATATTGTAAGGCAAACCTACAACCAATACATTTACAGCGCGCGTTTTAACCAATTGACGCAATTGCTTGATGTCCTCCTCGAATCGAGAGCGTTCAATTGTAGTGATCCCCGTTGCAATCAATCCAGTTTGATCACAACCTGCAACACCAATACGCTTGCTACCGACATCTAGTCCCAAAGCAAAAACGTATTTCGACTGAGAAGGAGTAGATACGGTAGATATAGGGGGCAAGGAAGAGGGGTTATTTTCTTGCTCTTCCTTGTCTAAAATATCTTCCTTTTCTCTTTCCTGCTCATTTCCCACGTGACTGCTCCTGGTCAGCATCGCCTTCATTTATATTCGATGCTTCTACGCTACCGTTATTACAGAAAAAAGCAACCGAGTCTTTATTCGTATTCTTTTTGACAATGATATCACTAAGTGTTTTTTTACCTTGCTGTTCCCAAGACATTCCACCGGGTATTGGCTTGCGTGCGGGCTGTAAACCTTGCAATACTTCAGGAAGTTGAATACCTTCTAGCGAAACAAATTTTGATTCACGCACTTTATGCCATACTGAGCGGGACATAACTAGCGTGTGTTCAGTTCTATTTGCTCCGATTCTTTCTAAGTATTCTTCTCCTTCGGGTAAATAATCTGCTGAAGCTATGCGTAAAGCTTGCTTAGGAAAATCTTGAGAAATGCGTGCTAGCTGCGATAATAACTCTGGATACAGCCAAGTGTAGGCAGGATGTACCGTAAGTGTAGCAACGTGCGGTAAGTTTCCTTTACGGTCAACTGTGATTTGGAAATAACCAATTGCTGCTTTGCGAGATGGCTCAAACACGTATCCACTAACAACTTCAGTCTTACTTACCCACTGCTTGAGTGCGTCGGTTATCCCTTCAAATAAACCTGTTTTAAAATCACAAGTTTGACGGTCAAATACTTGCCGTACCAAAGGCGGCATCGATGCTGTATCTAATTGATACAATAACTGAGCATCAGCATTGCTTACAGGAAGTAAATTTGGTAAGTCTGGCTCTGACTGTGCCAAACCAGATAACAATTCCGGCGCCAATTCCCAATAAGTAATTTCCGCAAGACGCTGGAAGCCATTCCGACGGTATAACGCTAGCGCGTCTGCATCGTTTACATTTACTTCGAGTATCCAAGTGCGTGCTTCTAAAATTGACTCGAAGCAATAACGTAACAACTGCGAGCCAATGCTCAACCTATCGTTTCCCCGTTCCAACAGTACACGGTCTACACGCCAAGTACTGCGCGTGCGGTTAAATGGCGAGACTTGCACCATTCCTAACAGAGTGCGTCCCTGCTCAATAATGTAAGCACACAGACGGTATCTTAAAGGGTTCGGGAACCAACTTAAACACTTAAGTAATCCATACCAACGACGTAACCATAGCATTTGCTTGGCGCCATCACTCGCTCCTTGAGGTGTATTGGCAGAGAATGACTCGTAAGTCAAGCGTTCAATACCGTCCAAGTCCCGATACTGCACTGGTCGGATAACAACACTGAGGTTTTGAGGTAATAAAGAAGTCATTTTCATTCGAGCCGCTACACAGCCATAGATGAATGGTATGGAAATTCTACTTTTGTTGCATTAATTTTAACGGCTTTTAAGCACTTGGCGCCGAACCATAAGAGGTATTTATTAAACAATTAATGCTGAAAAAGCACACCTACGCTTGAACAACTCTAGCGTTGATCTAACTAGGTGCGCTTCTATTCTATTTTAACAAAAGTTAAAATTTATATTGATTTATATTGAAATTATGTTTCAGTTAGCCCAGACCACTTGACCTTGAGACCTGCTTCTCAAAAGTAGCTTGGGTTTGATGGAGCATTTGTTCTCGACTATCTTCAACTATTGACCTGAGATTTGGAACCAGATTACGAGCTTGTAGTGTCATATGAAACTGTAAATGAGCAACATATTCGCTGAAGTCCTCATTTACCGCGTCTTTGCCCCTTTTTAAATTTGATTCCGTCGTCACTTTGTTCTCCTTGATTATTAATCCCACTCAATTTTGATTAACATTATCAAAACTTATCACGTTGTTTCATATCTATATCTTACTTCGCAATAATCCGTAACGAAGGAATATAGAGTGCTGAGTGCTAAGTATAAAGTGCTGAGTAGTAATTCCTAACTCTTTACTCTTTACTCTTTACTCTTTACTCTTTACTCTTTACTCTTTACTCTTTACTCAGCACTCTTAACTGACTGTTGCTTTGCGCTCAAGTTTGCCCCAACCGACCATTGAACCCTTAATAGCGGTGATAGTAGATTTAATCGCAACATAGTACATTAGTTGTCGATAAAAGAAGCGTTGAGGTAATAACCAAATTAAAAGCTTCCAGTCTTCTTTACGTTCAAGGCAAAACGCAACAAGAGCAGCGAGCAAATCTACCGAAAGGAATAGACAATAGTACAAAATCACCTGCTGTAAGTTGTTGGAAGAATATTCAACTGGTTGTTGATGCTTTTGCCACATTGCCCAAGCTATTGAACCAACCATCATCACATCCATTAGCGGTGAGATCAAAGGGAATAAGATTTGAAATATAAAGACGTTAGGTATAGCAAACATTCCCAAGGCGCCATATTTTGGTCTAAACAAGGTGTCGCGGTGTTTCCATGCTGCTTGTAAAGTACCATACATCCAACGAAACCTTTGTTTGAGGAAACCCGTTACAGTGTCCGGCGCCTCTGTCAATGCGATTGCATTTTCCTCGTAGTCAATTTTATATCCCATTCGTAAAACAGCAAGGGTAAGGTCGGCATCTTCAGCTAAAGTATCGGTAGCATAACCCCCTGCTTGTAATATTAACTCTCGGCGCCATGCACCAATTGCACCAGGAACAACGCTGATACAGTTGAGTAGTCCAAACGCACGTCTTTCTAAATTTTGACTGGTGATATATTCGAGCGCTTGCCAGAAAGTTAATATATTGATGCGGTTGCCAACTTTCGCATTACCCGCAACGGCGCCTATTTTGGGATCAGCAAAGTGTCGCACAAGTTTCGCGATAGCGTTGGGACGGAGTATTGTGTCAGCATCCAGCGAAACTATAATTTCCGCATTACTGTGGCGTATACCATAATTTACTGCTTGCGCTTTACCACCATTAGCTTTGGTAAAAACATGAACTCGATGCTCGTGGGCGAAAGTTTCAACTACATCTTGGTAGGTATTATCAGTTGAACCATCATCAACGACAATAATATCAAAATTTGAGTAGCGCGAATGCAATATTGAGTTTATCGTTCGACAAATCACTTTTTCTTCGTTGTAAGCAGGCACAATGACACTAATACTGGGCGAGTAAGTTAACTTGTTTTTAGAATTGCCTCGACTCTTCCATTCGTACAGTGCTAGTGTTGCTACAAACAATAGCCGCATCATCGAAAGCCCAATACCAATGATAAATAGATAGTAAACAGTCTGGTTAAATCCATTCATCAATGAAAATGCAGTGCCATCAAACCTTGCCATCATCTGCTCGGAAGCAGGTATTTTCGGCATTACTTGGTCGCGTGTTAGACCAATCAAATCAGAAATTGTTACTAATTCAAAGTTCCGCTTGCGTAATTCTTCGATAATTTTGGGCAACGCTTCTACTGTTTGTGAGCGGTCACCACCACTATCGTGCAGTAACACTACATTTCCGACACCGCTCGTAGCTTGATCAATAATCGAATTGACTATCTTATCAACTCCAGGCGCCTGCCAATCATTCGGGTCAATTTGCATCCCGATTGTATAGTATCCAAGACGACCAGTATATCTTAATGGTGCCACTTGGTCGGGTGTTTCTGGCTCTACATCTTCTGCATATGGAGGTCGGAATAGTAATGTTTTAATACCAAGTTGCCCTTCTAACAAACGTTCGGTTGCATTAAGTTCCAACTTTAATTGCTTACGAGGAGTAATTGCAATATTTGGATGCGTGAACGTGTGATTACCAATTTCATGACCTTCGTTAACAAGACGATGGAGTAAATCAGAATTATTATTCGCGTTCAAACCAATTACAAAGAAAGTGGCTTTTGCCTTGTATTGCTTGAGTACATCTAAAATACCTGGAGTAAAACGTGGGTCGGGACCATCATCGAATGTCAGAGCTATTTTATTTTTACTACTACCCCAACGTGTTATTACATAGGAAGATGGATAAGACTTTAACTGCTCATCTAGTATCAAAGCTGATTTTTGGTCATAACTAACTTGTCGTTTACCATCTTTAGGTGTAGCAGTTACTTTCAGTACTTCTCCTTTTCCTTCGTAATCAATATCAAAGCCGTAGTGTAACGCTTCAAGACTTTTTGCTTTTTCTTGGTCGAGACGTGTACGCGCTTGAAATACAGACCAAATTGAAGGGTCTTCCGAACCCATACGCCATAGTGCAAAACCACGGGCGCCCAGATTTTGACCTTCGACAAGTTGATTAAAAGCAGTTACACCGTCAAGATACCAAACATGGTGCAAGCTATCTTTATCGTCGTAGTAATCGAATGTCGAGTTTAACGTGTCAGAATCAAATGTAATTTTTCCTTGGGACTCTTGTGCAATTTGAAGCGCATTTTGGAATGAAATTTCCTCACCTTCCGCGTTTACCTTCCAGTCATAGCCATAGTTCCCAATTGCAACAATAAATTTCTCCGCAGGTAATTCTTTAAAACGACGCTGTAAATGTTCTACATACCAATTTTGTGATGTGATTGCTCCTGCTTCACTCGTAGATTCGTGTTCGTCATACGCCATCAAAATTAGATAATCGTTAACCTGTGCCAGTTCTTTGTATTTGAACGATGGATTATCTAAGGGTACAGACTGTGACACCTCCAATCCTAAAGGATGAAACTTTTTATACAATTCACCCATAAATGTAATTAAATTTTGCTGGCTAGCTTCAGGGATATTTTCAAAGTCAATATTTATCCCAGCAAAATTATTCTTACGTACAGTCTTTAAAAGTTCTTCAACTAAGTTCTGTCGCGTTTCTGGTTGACTAAGCATCCCTGCTAATTTTTCTCCATTCCAACTTTGATTACTATTATCAAAGTTATTAATTAACGGCATTATTCGCAAATCGGGACGATTCTTCTTGATAAAATTTAAAGTACGCTGCTGTTTTACTTCATCATCAAGAGAAACTTTACCACCTTCTTCAAGGTGTAACCATTCAGGCATCAGCTTATCCAGCTTATTTATATTTTGCTTGAGCGATGTAAAGCTGTTATCGTCCCAGTTAACATAAAAACCGATAATTTCTGATGCACGCGCGGGTGATTGAGTATTTGCAGTTTTAATAAATTTACTACTGACTTTATTTTGTTCTGGGTGGTAAGTCACTTTATGACTTTTATGGATATTTAATTGGTTTTGTATAAATTTATGTACTTTGAAAATTTTCTGTGATGGCAACAAACTTAAAGCTGGTAGTTCTGGCTGAATAGCAACAGTAGCAAGCCAACATATAAAAATGACACTAAAAGTAATAATAGTAACTTGAGTAATCCGTTTAAACCAGCGCCAGCGGAAGTTATTTGCGTCATAGAATACTGGGCTTTTAGCTTTTTTAGACAAAATTAAGACTCCCTAAAGAAATCAATTAGAATATATTTTTACAAAGAATAAGGATTAATTTTTTAATTTAAAATTAACCTAAAATTAACGTGTTCAACAGTCAAAAATATTGAAAGATGACTACTTATGAATCTTAATCACGAGATATGACAAAAAAATAGCAATTACATGGCAATCTTATGACAAGTTTTTGCGTGTCTAATTTATAAAGCAATCCTAAAATCGCACGTTGTAGAGACGTGATTAATCACGTCTCTACCAAATCATATTTTTTTAGACATACATAACACTGCTATAAATATAATTTTCTATAATTTTCAAGAAGGCGCCCTTAGAAAACTCTTCTCTCTGTGCCCTCTGTGTCTCTCTGGTAAAAATAAATACTTAATAGTGACCGCACAGGCAAGATGCCTGTGCTACGTGTGTTTTAAATTAATGGTAAATAAAATTACCACTCCAGACGGAGTTATCTTGCCACCCGCAACGCACTAAAACTATTGATACACTAGGTTGAACACGCTTGAAGTTGAGGCATTCCACCCCATTGTTTGAATAATTTGGCGCCTTCGCGATTAATTTCAGCGACGGTTCTAGGTTTCCCATTGCCAGAGCCAGGGAAAAACACGTAAAATATTCCTTCTTTAATACCTCCATGTCTGGGACTTGAGGGAACACCAACAGCTTCAGCTAGTGCTATGGAACCTTCCCCAAACCTATATTCTTCAATACCACCTGCGAAAAATAAACTCGTATCAGCGAATATTGCGTAAACTAATTTGCTGTTGCTTGTATTGTAAACAGCAGCAAAATCTCCAAGTTTTATATTTGTAAGCTTTAAAAACTCCTCATTATTATTCTGAGGAAGAACTACATAAGGTATTTTACTCGAATTAACGTAACGCTTCGGTTCGGTTCGTTTTTTAGTTTCGTCATATAGGGCTGTAGCTGAAATATAATAACCTGGGTTCGGGTCGGACTTTGACTGCACAACAGGTTTTCCATTAGGTTTTCCATTATCTGTTACCAGTGCCCACCAGTTACCCGGTTCTCCAGCATGTTCTATTCCATCTATGCCTTTATTTTCTGGATGATATGCACTTGGCGCCCCATCTGCATCAATAGCCATCCCAGCTTTGAAGAAAAATCCGGGTTTATTTGCAAGTTTCCACACGGTATATTGACCATGCGTAAATACTTTTGATTGTGATGTACTTATTTTTGACTTAGCTTTTAATGCAATAACAGGAACTATTCCAGCACCAGCCAACGCGGAACTAACAAATAAACTTGCTTTTATCAGTTCTCTTCTTTTCATAAGGGTCGCCAAGTAGCAAACAGTACGCCCACCAAGTTAACACGTCAACTTCTTTATAACCACATAAATTTTTCTCTTTTCTTTGCGTTCTTTGTGTCCTTTGCGGTTTTTTAATTTAACCACGAAGACACAAAGGTCACGAAGTACTAATACTTAAGCAACAACTTCAACTTTCTCAGCTTTTACTGCTGGTACATAGGGTTTTTCGGCGCCTTGTGATAAGTACTCAGCTAGTTGTGCTTCAATTTGGTCGCGCACGATTTGACGGTATTCTAGGAAATGTTCGTTATGCGCGCAAGTTGAGAGGTAAAGGTCGAAGACTTTGGGATTGTGTTTCAAAATGCTGAATAAATGGTGCCAAAATTTCCAACGAGTTTCGCGCTTAATACCCTGGCGCCAAATGATAGTCAAGAAAGCTTTGATAACAATCAGTTCTGGCATTTTTGCTGGTGGTGTCCAACTGGGTCCACCCATCATCATAAAACAGCGGTAAGTTCTGTCCAGATATGCTACTGGGTCGTATAAAGCACAGAATGCTTCAACATATTCACGGGCTATTTCTTCTAATGGACGGGTAGCAACAAAATTCATTAATGTGGTTTGATTAATGTTTCCGTCTGTGTTTTCACGCAGGCGCCCTTCTCTACTCAAACGATGCCATAAAGCAGTGTTTGGTAGCGCTTGTAACATTGCAAATGTTGTAGAAGGAATTGCAGCTTGTTCTGCAAAACGAACGATACGCGAACCGGCGCCACTTTTTTCACCATCAAACCCAATAATAAACCCAGCCATCGGACGTAAACCAGTTCTAATAATGGTTTCGACGGCATCCGTTAAAGAACTACGGGTATTTTGAAATTTCTTGGTCATCTGCAAACTGTCTTCGTCGGGTGTTTCAATACCCAAAAATACAGCTTTGAACCCAGACTCAACCATTAGTTCCATTAATTCTTCGTCTTGAGCAAGGTCAATAGAAGCTTCTGTATCAAAAGTGAAAGGATAATTGTGTTCAGCCATCCAGGTTTTTAACTCTTTGAGCAACAACTTCACATTACGCTTGTTGCCAATAAAGTTATCATCTACCATGAAAACGCTACGGCGCCAACCTAACTCATAAAGACGGTCTAACTCCGCAAGTAACTGTTCTGGGGTCTTAGTACGGGGTTTACGACCGTAGAGAACAATAATGTCGCAAAATTCGCATTGGAAAGGACAACCGCGCGAAAACTGAACTGACATTGAGTCGTAAGCATCAAGCTCTAATAAGTCGAAGCGAGGTATTGGAGTACTTGTTACATCAGGTTTTTCAGTCGCGCGGAATATTCCTGACTTTTCACCTTTTTTTACAGCTTCCACAAACATAGGTAAGGTAATCTCACCTTCGTCTAAGATGAGAAAATCGGTGCCAACGTTTTGGACTTCATGTGGAACAGAAGTTGGATAAGGTCCACCAACAGCAACTAATTTACCACGCCGCTTCGCCTCTTTTATTTGGTCGAGTAAATCTTGTTTTTGAACAATCATCGCAGACAGAATTACAATATCTGCCCACTCCCACTCATCCTCAGACACAGCACGGATATTTCGGTCAACTAATTTAAATTCCCATTCCTGGGGTAAAATTGCAGCGACAGTTACTAAACCAAGCGGTGGTAGTAGAACTTTGCGGTTGACTAAATCTAAAATTTTCTCGTATGACCAAAATGTTTTAGGAAACACTGGATAGACAAGCAATACACGCATAAATTTCTACTCCTACCGCTTCATTTTTTTATATATCAATGTAAACTCACTTAATATATAGATGAGTTTTATCTGAATAAGTTTCACATCAACTTACGTGCGACAAAACTTAAAACCGGGTCTTTTTATCGATTTGCAGAAAAAACCAGATTTATTCATTTGGACGTATAAGTCCTTTCACATTAGCATTATTACTTAATTTTTTTGCTATCCTGCTATACTTTGCTGTATAAAATTTACTTTTCTACTCCGCTAAGTCTTAAAACATCACCCATCGTCCCACAGTAATTAGCCAAGCCAAAGCTTTTTGGACTCACAGCATTTTTATAGGAAAAATGGCGGTATTCCATACAAAATCTATCCCACGCTGCCATCTGAATGCGGAATAGCACGATAATTACGTTCGCTAAACCGAATGAAAGTGGAATACGAAATAGGATTTTTTTGCCTAGGTAAGCACAAAGTTCTTCTATAGCTTCGTTTGCGGTCATTCTAGCTTGTCCCAAAACAAATGACCGTGAAGTGCCTGTGCTAGGAGGATTATCGATAAGATGTTTAACAACGGTGGCAATATCCTGACCGTGGATAAAGTGGAAACTGCCATCTGCCTTTAAAAATCGAATGATATCTACATATTTAGTAACTTCGGGAATACCTGTGGTGAGGTGCGAGTAAGGTTTGCTCCCATCTCCACCCAAAACGAATGTGGGAAAGACAGTAGTAATTTTTGGTGCAATGGCAAGCTGAGATTTTTTCATCAAACAGTCGTACTTGGAACGTATATAGTCGGTTCCTATCTCACCTGCTTCTTTAAGTGGTTGATCATCACTACCCAAAACACTCGCTGTCGAAAAGTATATTACTTGTTCGCAGCGCTCTGAGTCCAGCATATTCATTAGCTCCAGCGTTTTTGTGACATTGATATTAAACGTATTATCACCACCCCATGCTGTTGCCGTTAAAACCGCTACATCAATAGTCTTCAGTAAATCAGAAAACTTCTCTATCTCCTGCATATCACCTTGTAGAACATTTACATTAGGACGAACATCAGTATTGACTTTTAATTTATTTGGATTTCTTACGAGTAAAAATAATTCATGTTCAGTTTCTTGGATTAACTGCTCGCTAATATAATGACCAACACACCCACTGGCGCCTGTAACTAAAATACGTTTAGACATAGATTTTGAATAAAAATCAAAATTAAATTTAGGTAGAAATGATATCGCACAGAAGAACAAAGACGCAAGTCCCGAATGTCTCACCACATTTCTCAAAGCCTATGCTGTGGGAAGTGTATCCAGGTTAATCTGCGTAATATATTAAGATTGAGAAATTATTGTAAAGTTCCGGAACGTAGAGAAAAATTCTCACTTGACCCTGCAATAAATTAGAGAGTTGAAGTTGTAGCACAGGCATCCTGCCTGTGCAGTAGTGTATTTTTATTTACCACAGAGGGCACAGAGGGCACAGAGGGCACAGAGTAGAGGGGCATCTTACCACCTGCAAAATATTGTATATTTAAGGTTAGCTATTAAATTAGTACTGGATAAAACATTTTTGGTACTGACTGTAATATGTTTATTAATAATAGCTTAATAGTATTATAAAAATACAGTATTGAAGGCGCCTATAAATCTTGTTTGTACCATAAAAAACGGTTTTTGTACCAAAAATGGTGCGAAATATAGTACTCTAGTACAGCGCCTGGAAGCAATCAAAATCGTTCTATTTATACAATTTTACAATACTTTAGTACTGCCGATGAGACAATTTTTGCAGCCAGTACCATTAAATAGGTACAAAAATGCAATAAAAAACGGTACGAGCAGGTTTTGAACGTACCATCATTGTACCACTGTATTTATTTGGCTGCACCAAACTTTTTTGATTATAGTTTCAAAAATTTATTTAACATTAACTTGTTTAATGATTGTGAATATCATTTATATTTATAGCATTTTTCAACCAAGTAAGGTACAAATGAAGTTGCTAAAACTATTGTGGAACGGTCATCCCTGCCCGTTATTGTGTACTTAATTTGAGTCAGAACCGCTATATCACTAAAAGCTAACAAATAAATCGTTATTTTTAAGTAGTGGTTCGTGTCATTAATTCTGGTAGGTTAGGCATCTCGCCTGACCTGACGCACATCTGGGACAGATATGCTACAACACACCAAAACTTTTGACACAGACCAGTAGACTAATCAAAATATAACTTCTGTGGTGCTACAAAAGTTCTTACGCTTATTGATTGTAGGTTGAGTTGGGTTCCGTTCCTCCACCCAACCTACAGTTAAGTTATGCACCAGAAGTTATACTGCGGTTAGGCTTAATTGCTTTGCTGTTTCAAAGAAGAATCTTACGTTGTCTTCTGGTGTCTCTGGTAAAACACCGTGACCTAGGTTGAGTATATGACCCCAGTTACCTGCTTTACGTACTGTGTCGTAAATGCGTTCGCGGATAAATTCTTTGGAACCAAATAGTACACCTGGGTCTAAATTTCCCTGCACTTTCATTGTTTTGCCAAGACGTTGACGCGCGTCTGCCATGTCTACCGTCCAGTCAACTGATATGATATCGGCACCTGATGTTGTCATTCGTTCCAGTACCCCAGCACTACCTGTGACTAAAAGAATTAATGGTGTGTCAGGATGTGTTTGCTTGACTTTTTCAAATACCATTTTTTGGTAGGGTTGTGCAAAAACTTCGTAGTCTTGAGGACTAAGTTGTCCTGCCCATGAGTCAAACATTTGCACTACTTGGGCACCGCAGTCTATTTGATAGCGAACGTAAGTAGCGATGGAATCAGCGAGTTTTTCCAGCAGTTGGTGTAGAATCGTGGGGTCGGAAAACGCCATATTCTTAATGACTGAGTAGGTTTTGGAACCCTTTCCTTCTACTGCATACGCAGCCAAAGTCCACGGGGCGCCGACAAATCCTAGTACAGTAGATTGAGTTCCAACTTCTTGGCGCAAAGCCTGTAGAATCGTTTTGATGAAAGGTAATGATTCTTCAGGGTTGAGAGGATGTAAGTTGTCTACTTGCTCGGCGGTGCGAATGGGTGCATGAATAATTGGCCCCTTTCCTTCTGCAATATCCATATCGATACCCAAACCTGGAAGTGGGGTAACAATATCAGAAAATAGAATCACACCATCGGGTTGAAATGCTCTCCAAGGTTGTAGAGAAACTTCGATAGCAACTTCGGGAATTTCCGACCGTTCGCGAAACGAAGGATACTTTTCTCGTAAATCGCGATAAGCTTTCATATACCTTCCAGCTTGTCGCATCATCCAAACAGGAGGACGGTCTACAACTTCGCCACGAGCAGCCCTTAATAAATGAGGCGTATTTGCGGAAATACCCATTAACACTTCATCCTATATCGCTTTTTTATTTCATTATTTAGCTTACCATTGTAGGTTGACAAAAACATAAACGAAAAAGCAGAATCAATAGAATGATTTTACTTATCATAAATTCTGACTTACAACATAATTTGTAATATTTTGTAACCATTAAATAAAATATCCAAGTCAATATTCGAGTTGATATTAAATTACGTTACAATTTACCCTTCTTGCGGACAGTCACGATTTGACAAGGTTTGGTTTGGTAATATTGTGTGACATAGCTGTACTGAGTTATGCTCTTTAATACTGCCCAATACTAGGGCTTGAGTCAGATTCGCTTTTGCAAAATTTGCATTTCTAAAGTCGGTTTTCTCTAAATTCGAGTGCGCTAAATTTGCTTTTGACAGGTTTGCATCGACTAGTAAAGCGCTTTTCAGGTTTGCTCCCTTTAAGTCAGCACCACTCAAGTCAGCGTTGCGAAGGTCTGCCCACTCTAAATTTGCATTTCTTAGATTTGCATTTCTCAAGTTAGCTCCTTGCAGGTCTGCTGAACGTAAGTTAACTTTTTCTAGGTTGGCGCCATTAAAGTTAACGCCTGATAACTTACATCCGAAGCACTTCCGATTTTCTTGAACATTGTGAATGTTCGCATCTTGTAGAATTTTATCACTTTCACTAATAAAAGGGATAGTTAAAGTAAACGATGCTGCAATTAGTAGACGTGCTATAACAATCATATTCCAATGTTATTTGCGTGCGTACAGTTTTGATGAATTTGTAGTTATAGATGTTTAAAAAATTAGGTTTGTTGATTGAATTTAAAGATAGTAATCATAATTTATTTATTATGATTACTTTAATTACCTACTCGAATAATTACATCATTATTCAGTTTGAGCCTTAAAGCAAGGGCTAGATAGATATAAAATTATGTTTATACCGTTCTATTCAACGTTTATTTCAACTATATATGGCGTTTATATAGTTCATAGAACTATTAAACCTATTACAAAAGATTCTTGACAACTCCATGAATAAATTGTAGGTTGGGTGAAGGCTTTGCGTTCACGTAGTGTTCCGTTATCCGTAAACGGAGTTTTCCCGCAGGGTAGGATATCCACTTATGGTAGGAAAACCTAATGTATATAATAATAAGAATATATAATAATAAATGTTGGGTTGCGCTGCGCTTCACCCAACCTACATACTAGATTATTTGAGCCATTTAAGATTTATTTACTTTATCAATGACCTCTTAATATATAAAGTACAGATAGTCCTCAATTTCAGTCTCGTAAAGTAAAATATTTGTTTCAGTTCCAACTCTTCCCATTTCCATTTGGAAAAAATAAGTCCATATCCCTAAGTAATATAGATTTGGGCTTTCTATTAGCGAATGCAAGTATAAAAAATACTAAGTACATGCCAATAATTGTGTAGTGGTGACGCACGCTAAGAATTTGCGTCTAAAGATAGTGTTCGCCTTATGCCAAAAGTGCCATATTCGTATGGATAACCTATAACAATGGCGTATATCCAAAAGTATAAGATGCCGTCGAAATCCCAAGTAAACGTCCTACTAGTCGATGACCACCCAGAAAACTTGCTGGCACTCGAAGGAATACTAGGAGGTCTAGGTCAAAATTTAGTGCGAGCAACATCTGGCGCACAAGCTTTGAAATGCCTGCTAAATCAGGATTTTGCCGTAATCTTATTGGATGTGCAAATGCCTGATATGGATGGTTTTGAGACTGCTGCTCTCATTCGTCAACGCGAACGCTCGCTTTATACACCAATCATATTTCTGACTGCGTTTAGCACAAGCGACAGTATGGTTGAGCGGGGTTACTCGTTAGGTGCAGTTGATTATTTGTTCAAGCCGATTCAACCAGAGATTTTAAAATCAAAGGTGGTCGCGTTTATAGATTTGTATGAGAAGAGTGCTAAGATAGAGCGCCAAGCCGCAGAACTCGCGGCAATCAATATTGAACTAAAAAGAAGCGAGGAAAAATTCCGAAGTTTAAGCGCTTGTTCTCCTATTGGAATTTTTCTTACTGACACAGACGGTTTTTGCACTTACTCAAACCCATATCATCAAAAAATCTTCGGTCTTGAAGAAGTTGATATATTGGGTGAAGGATGGGCACAAGTTATTCATGCAGACGACCGCGAACTAGTGTTGAATGGATGGCATGAAGTTGTACGCGCGGGTAAAGAGTATAGCAACGAGTTTAAGATTATTACACCTGATGGAACTGAGCGTTGGGTTTATGCTCACAGTACACCAATGTACTCAGATAGTGGTGATGTTATCGGTCATGTTGGTACTTTTGAAGATATTTCCGTGCGTAAAAAAGCCGAAGCTGAACATATTGAGTTAATACGCGCGCAAACAGCACGTACTGAAGCTGAGACAGCAAACCGTTTGAAAGATGAGTTTCTTGCAGTGTTATCGCACGAGCTTCGCACACCTCTCAACTCAATACTGGGATGGGCAAAACTGCTTCAGCGTCAAAAGTTTGATGAAAAGAGTGTCGCGCGGGGTTTAGAAATTGTTGAACGCAACGCGCTTTTGCAAACGCAGTTAATAAATGACATTTTGGATGTATCGCGAATAATGCGGGGTAAACTCCGTCTTAACTTGACTCCAGTTAACTTAGAATCTTTGGTACAGCAAACGGTAAATGCGGTACGTGTAGAAGCTGAAACGAAAAAGCTACATCTTGACTATATTATTGAACCTGTTCCAGTAGCATCACAAGAACCATATTCGGATATTTACAATTCTTCTTATGTCGTTACAGGTGATATTAATCGATTACAGCAGATAGTTGGTAATTTACTGAGCAACGCTCTCAAGTTTACTCCTGCTAACGGTAGTATTCAAGTCAAGTTATCGCACGAAGACAGTGGGTTAACTACACCAAGCGCAAAAATTGAAGTTTATGATACAGGAATTGGAATTGCTCCTGATTTTATTCCTCATGTTTTTGAACGTTTCCGCCAAGCTGATGGTAGCACAACTCGAAGTCATAATGGCTTAGGTTTAGGGTTAGCGATAGTACGCCATTTGGTAGAAATGCACGGTGGAAATGTTAGTGTTACGAGTAGTGGTGTCGGGCAAGGAGCAACATTCACTGTAAAATTACCTTTACGAACATCTCAACAAGGAGTGCAAGGAGAACAAACTGTTCAGCAAACCGCTTCGGCGCCTAGTAGTAAGCAAGATATTATTGAGATACATCCAATAGATACAACAAATATCAGAAATGTGGATTTTAGATTTAATCCAAAATCTAGAATTTTAGATATTTAGGGCGTAATTTAGAAAGTTGAGTATGGCTGCATCTTGCTTTTGTGTTTCTATAGCAGGTGCCTGATAAAATTGACCTGTTACCCAATTTTTATTGTCGTCTGGGGAAATATACTCTTGATTTTTTGCGTCATAGTATTTCCAGTAAGGTTCGTTTTGAATTTTAATGTAATCACTTTCTGTAAAGAGGTTGTGACACTGGGTAAAAGTCAACCAGTTATCTAATGTATTTTCCATCTTCACAGTTCTACCATCACGGAAATGAAAGTGTATATAATCTTGATTAGTTTGATAGTCAGTTACAAGTTTGGTAATTACACATTCGCTTTGACTTTGAATTACACGATATAGGAAAGTAAAAAATTTACCTTGTAATTCTGTGTCTTCGCACGATGCTAAAACTCTCCACTCATATGTGGGTGTTGATTTTTCTAAAAATGGCGTAATATTTATCGATGTATAACGGGGGTTTCTGACTATTATTGAAGCTTGACGTAAGACTTCATAAGGTGTTTTTGCAGAGGAAATTTCCAGTATTTTTTTGTAGTTGTATTCGTGTTGAACTGGTGCTATTCCATATGCAACACCAAGGGTAAACTCATATATTGCAGCATTTATATCATCGAGTAAATCAGAGTCCATAATCACACCGTGCTTGACCATATTAACCTTTTTTTGAATATATTCAAGTTTACTCAAGCCTTTTTTATAACGTGCTGTATGTTCTTCAACTTTACCTCCAAATGGCATTGCATAAATATTATTTTTTCTTGTGGGTGGTAAAATACTTTCTAAAACTTGTGAAATTGCGGCCGACACGGATGTAATATTAGCAAGGTGATTTATTATTTCTTCGGTTGTTTTGTATCTACTTCCAATTCCTACGTGTAAATGAACTCCTGAAGTTGTGGCAAAGTGAACTCCATTTTTCTTTAATGTAGACACAACAAAGTCATATATATCTATAATTTCTTCTATCGACTTGCACACAGGAAAACCAATTTCTTGACCGCTGTAGATTTTAAAACGAAACCGGGTATCGAGATTTTGTTTATAAAGGTTATCGTAATAGTCTATGTTTTCCTGATTTGTACCATGTACTGAACCATCAATTCCAACTTTCAATACATTATCACCTGGCGCCTCAACTAAATTTAAAGTTTCCAAACGATTAAATATAGCTAAAACAGTTTGTTCTATTTGATTATTGTTAGTATTATGTCTTATTTTTAATTGATTTTGTTTGAGTTTGATATAATCCCATGTACTTTTAATGTTTTGGAAAAAGTTACAAAATTTTAATTGCTGAGAATGAAGTAAATTTTGATTAATATTATCATGCTTGTATGCAGTCTTTAACATTGCTTGTTTATGCTTTTCAAAATCAATACGATTAAGTTTTGCTTGATATTTGCTATTTCCTGAATGGTAGAGGTTGGCATAATGATTTATTAAACCGACTGTTACCAACATTTGCATTAGTCGATTAAAATGCGGTTGACGTGTTATCACCCCACGATTTATCTTACTCAGATCATAAATTGGCTTTAACTTTTTAATAACCTCTGGTGCCAAACGGTACATTGGGAAATCAGTTAGCGGTAGAAACTCTAATTCTGCGCCACTTGTTACAAAATTTATTACATTTTCTTCTTGTATGAATTCGATGGATATTGTACGGGTAATATCGATGCTGATGACCATAAAAATTAATCGTGAGTATATATATCGCTGAATATATATTTAAGAAATAGTAAAGTCAAACTTTTATAATACATTCTTTATAAAGTTCTTACGAATAGGTCAAGATTTTTCTAATTTACATTATTGAGTCAAGGAAATATAAATTCATTTGTTGTTTTATCTGATGATCTATTATATTTAACTATATGAAAATATGTAAAAAAATCTAATATGAATATAAACCGTCGTCAATTTTTAGCTGCTTCTGGAATTACAGCTTTAACGACCGTTTTGTCGGCGCCACAAGTCAAAGGAGTATCACCACAAACGGTTATTAAACCACCACGCTTACATCTTGGTAGTACAGTGGGATTAGTTGCCCCCGCAAGTGTTGTGACTGAAAGTGATATAGACTCCGCGCGGCAAGCTTTGACGAAATTAGGATTAAAAGTTAAGTTGGGAAAGCATATTTTAAGGCAATATGGATATTTAGCTGGTTTAGACAGTGAACGCGCGTCTGATATTAACGCTATGTTTACAAATACATCGGTTCAAGCAATTATTGCGATGCGTGGAGGTTGGGGTTGTAACCGTATATTGTCGAAGCTCGAATATACAAGCATTCGCAGTAACCCAAAAATTATTATTGGTTATAGTGATATTACATCATTATTATTGGCGATTGGCGCCCGTAGTCGAATTGTCACTTTTCACGGGCCAGTTGCGACATCAAATTGGAATGACTTTACACTTTCTTACCTCAAACCCATTTTGTTTGATGGTGCAGCAGTTACGATGCAAAATCCTAAGAGTGAAGCGGGACGAGTTGACGTTATAACACCAGGTAAAGCGAGGGGTAAACTTGTTGGTGGAAATTTGTCTGTTCTTGGTGCGATGATAGGTTCACCTTATTTACCCTCTTGGAACCATCAAATTTTATTTGTGGAAGATATTGGTGAGGATGTTTACCGTATTGATAGAATGCTAACGCAGTTGAAGAATGCGGGGATTCTCAATCGAATTTCAGGGTTTATTTTTGGACAATGCACTAACTGTAAACCTGGAGAGGCGCCGACATTTGCTTTGATACAAGTATTGAAAGACCATATTCAACCTTTGGGTATTCCTGCTTGGTACGGGTCGATGATTGGTCATATTAGAGATAAGTTTACTGTACCTTTGGGGGTTGAGGTGGAAGTTGATGCTGGTTTGGGAGTAATTAAAATGTTGGAACCAGCGGTTGAATAATTGGCAACGGATGTAACGGATGTAACGGACGGTTTTTTATATGGTATAAGTTTGTAACTAGTAAGGTGCGTGACGCTACTAGATGCTTGCTTATTTCAAGATTTTTGATAGCGTCACGCACCCTACATTATCCGTTACATCCGTTGTATCTGTTGCCATTAGTCTCTATTTTTAAAATCTATTAGAGTTTGTAGATAGGCTTCGGGCATACCAATGTCATAAAATTTGCCTTGGACTACATAACCCGTCATACTCGCGCGTTGTCTTAGTACATCTAGGCAAGTAGTGAGTTGGAATTCTCCTTTCATGCGGACGTTATTATTAATATCATCTTCCAAACAATCGAAAATTGTGGGTGTGAGTGCGTATAACCCGAAGATACTCAAGAAATTATCTTCTGCTAAACCTTCAACACGTAAGTTTTCTCGCGCGTATTCAATAGATGGTTTTTCGGAGACTTGTGTAATATTTAGTATAGATTCTTGTTGCCAAGTACCTGTAACACATCCAACTTTATGTAAAAGTTCTGAATTAACGGTTGTTAAACCAATTACACTATGGTTGACTTTCTCGTATATGTCTAGAACTTGTCTAGCACAAGATTTTTTTTCTTGAGAACTATATATATGGTCACCCAGCATTAATAAAAATGGCTCGTTATCTACCCATTCTTTTGTACAGTATACAGCATGACCGTAACCTTCTTGTTTATCTTGCGTGATTACTTTGATACGGTCGCCAATATCAACTAAGTATTTACTGAGCTTTTGATTTTCTGGTGTGAGCTTTTCAAATAAGGCAGCACTCGGTGGTCGCTTGAATAATTTCTTGAAAAATGGCTTGTCATCTGGCTGGACGACTATTGCTATTTCTTCTATTCCCGCACTAAGTGCTTCCTCGATAATAAGTAGAATTACGGGTTTGGTACGACCGTCTTTGTCTATAATTGGAAAAAGTTCTTTTTTAACGACTTTGGTGGTTGGAAATAACCGAGTTCCAAACCCTGCTGCTGGAATAACTGCTTTTCTGATTTTAGTTGCTGGCATAAATTGTTAGTTTTAAACACTGCATTTGGGGAAAGTCGCGTTCGATAATTTCAATGACTCGCTGCTGACTCTCCTCGTTTTCAACAATAAACTGTGCTGTTCCGTCTCCTTGCGAACCCACTCCCTTACCACCTAAAATATAAGCCTGAATTGGCTGATACTCTAGTAGGTTGTGTAACATAGGCGCCGTTAGCTGTTGAGGACAAGCGGGAATTAAATGCGCGTCAAATTCAGTTTGGGCAATACGCATTAGTTTACCAAGTTGTTTAGCATCACCAGCTTGTATGGCATCAATCGCAGCTTGGGTAATATCATGGCTTATTGTACTAAGATACTTCTGAACATTAGCGTGAACTGGATTTTTCGCAAAAGGATAACACTCATTGAGTTTAGCTAAGATTTCTTGAGTATTTTTGCTCGCATTTAAATCAATAACCACAAAATATAGATTTTTCGGCACGTTTAGCTCAATTATCTCCGCGCGCTCGTTATCGAATACCATTGCGATAGGACGATTTCCATATGCACATCCCTGGTCCATACGTCCACATTGCGAAGGCGTGGTAATCTCTCCTAAATAGGCAAACTCCATTTCTCCACGCAGCGTTAACTTTAAGTTATACACCTGATTAAACGCTCTTGCCACTAAAACACAAATTGCCGCACTCGACGATAAACCCTTTTTAATTGGTAAATCTGTCAGATAATTGTCAATTTCCAAACCATCGACTTGGAAATAAGATAAAAATTGATAGGCAACTCCTGCCGCATAGCTAAAAAACCCTCCTTTGTGCGCTTCAAGTAATAAAACTTCTTTTTCCATCGGTAAAGCTAGCACGTTCTCCTTACCTTCAATAGATGTACGCACAACTACAGAGCGCTGATGAGGTTTGGCTTCTGCATACAGTCCTTGATTTGTCCCTACTAGCAATGTATAACCTATTCCCAACTCTGGATTATAGCGGCGATAACCCCCCGCCCAGTCACTATGCTCACCAAATAAACACAGGCGCCCTGGTACAAATAATTTCATAATTAGTAGTATATGTAGTGTAAGTAGTTGCCTCTTCTACGTGGAGCCAACATAAGAAATTAAGCACTTAGATAAACATAAAATGAAAAACTATAGCTTTCAACGCTCATTTGCAGAACAAGCTAGAAAACTAGGCGCCGCATGGGAAGATGCGTCAACACCGTTCTTCGTGCGCTTTCATGAGGATGGTAGTTTAATAGCTCATGTGGGTGTATTAGAAATTCCAATGCGATTAATGGGTGAAGATGTAATAGTTGGGGGAGTTCACGCTGTAGCTACCCATCCGGCAAATTGTAGACGTGGTTATTATCGTGAAATTATGAATGAAGTATTAGATTATTGCGATAAACGCTACGAAACATTAGTATTGACTACTTGTAACCCAGAATTTTACCAGCCTTTCGGGTTTCGCTACGTCCTTGAACATAGTTTTGAAGTTCTGTGTAACTCCCTATGTGGTGTAAATGGAATGCGTTTGCTTAATACTGGTGATCAAAGTTTTGGTGTGTTGGAAAAACGAACCGCAAAGGACGCAAAGGGCGCAAAGAAAGAATTAAGAAGAAAGAACACCCCACAATTAATGACACTGATCAATAGGGCGTGTAAATGCTGAGTATGAAGCTACCATTCACTTAAGTATTTATGGTGTAGACGGTCACATCTATGAGCAAGTAGCTTTTATTGACACAGGGTTTGATGACTGGCTGTCTTTTCCAGCGAATTTGATTAATGAACTGGGACTACAGTGGAATGGACAAGGAAGAGCAACTCTTGGGGATGGTAGTGAGTGCGTTTTTAACGTTTACGAAGCCTTAGTCATTTGGGATGAACAATCTATAACAATTGAAATTGATGAAGCTGAGTCAGAACCTCTAGTTGGTATGTCATTAATGGAAGGATATAGATTAACGATTGAAGTGCCTGAAAATGGTCTGGTGCAAATTGAGAAATTATGAGTGGCATTCATAAATAATTCTTACATGTTATTACCAAATATATTCGGCCTCGATATATTGCGCTTCGATATATCGTGTATTGATATATCAAGGTAAGGGTTAAGATGCCACAAATTAGTTAACCAGACAATTGTCATAGTGCGAACAATAATATTATGTCACTGAGTCATGCATTTAGCTAGATATTAACCGCAGGGTAGATACAATACCATTATGTTTTCTGGTATTACATACGCTTTGTGCTTTGCCTTACCTTACCATACTCGTGATCGTTTAAAGTGGACTGTGAGTTTTTGACTAGTGCCAGCTCACAAAGTGTCACTCACCTAACTCCGCAACTATTTACACAGGAGATATCCTTAATGAGTGCAAGGAGTGATACCACTTCACCATATGTTTGCCACAGGTTATTTTCGCAATACCCTAATCTTCTGGGGTAGGGCGAAACCTCTAATGTTGCAGTAAATAAGTGGATTGGTATTAAGTTATACGGGGAAGCGCTAGGAGTCGTCAAAATCCAAGCGCTTTTTTGTGTGCGTACTTGAAACATAGTTTATACAAGGCACCCCACGAAAATGTAATATTTCGTTCGGTGGTAACTTTGCTGTATATGGAAGAAGTTGGTATTGTTTCTCACATTGAACAGACTGTTACAAACATATCTGTTGTAACCTTTTGGGTTGGCTGATGTCACCCACAACTTGCTTAAGATTTTTTAACGAATTAATACGCGGCTTAATGTGCTGAGTCAAATACATCAGTATTAAAAAAAATTATATTGACCCCTATAGGTAGGTAATTCTTTAAGTTAGCGGGTTTTATTGATTCGGAGATGCAACAGAACCCTGTGCTGCCTTTTGGAACTCCGTTAAATGAGGGGACGAAGTATGTTGATTTATTGAACGATGGGCGCCAGGTTGTTACTGGAAAAACTGGTATGCAAGTTGAAAATAATAGTTACTATGTAGCTAAAAATTAAGTAGATTATATGCTTTGGGATAGATTGATAGATGTAGAGGATCCTCACCGTGCAGGAGTTAGCAGTTGATTAGTGGTTTATTTTTAGCGTTTTGGTGGTAGAGATTTTTTACCACAGAGACACAGAGTCCACAGAGGGAAGAATTGAGAGAGTTAGTTGCACTGCACAGGCAGGATGCCTGTGCTACATACAATCCCTCTAGACGACGAAGTTAACTAATTTGCCTGGTACTACAATGACTTTTTTGATTTCTTTGCCTTCGAGATGACGCTTTGCTGCTTCAGATTCACGCGCGTATTGTTCCAACGCTGCTTTGTCTAAATTGGCAGGTGCCTGTAAGTCACCGCGTTTTTTACCGTTGATTTGAATTACTAGGGTAATTTCATCGACAGCTAAGGCTTCTAAATCAAATTTCAGCCATTGGTGGGTGTGGACTGATTCGCTGTTCCCCAATTGATGCCACAGTTCGTCTGCGATGTGTGGGGCAAACGGCGCCAGTAATACTATTAAAGTATTTATACCTTCGGCAAATACTGGCGAATCTTTACAAGTCGCGTCAGCAAGGGCGTTGCTCAACTTCATCAATTCGGAAATTGCGGTGTTAAATTGATACCCGCCTTCAATGTCTTCTGTTATTTCTTTAATTGCAGTATGAATTGCTCGACGTAAGTCTTTCTCTGGTTTGGTTAATTCGTTTTTGTTAACTTGATTTTTGACGTTGCCAGCAGCTATAAATTCTGTGGCAAGGCGCCAGACTCGGTTTAAGAAGCGATACTGTCCTTCAACATCCGCTTCGTCCCATTCCAAATCTTTTTCTGGGGGTGCTTTGAACAGTATGAACATGCGCGCGGTGTCGATACCGTATTTGGCGATAACGTCTTCTGGCGCCACACCGTTACCTTTCGATTTGGACATGGTAGCGTAAACAAGTTGTAATGGTTCACCCGTTTTGGGGTCGCGAGGGTCTAAGGCATTAACTAAAGTAGTAGGAACCCATTTATCTTTATCAGATTTGTTGGGGTTCATATAAGTTAAACCTTGTACCATTCCTTGAGTTAACAACCGTTGGAATGGTTCATCGAAGTTCAACAGACCTCGGTCACGCAATACTTTTGTAAAGAACCGTGAGTACAATAAGTGTAAAATCGCATGTTCGATACCACCAACGTATTGGTCAACGGGCATAAAATCGTTGACTCTACTGATTTCAAATATTTTGTTTTCGTTTTTGGCATCGGTAAACCGTAAGAAGTACCATGATGAATCAATAAAAGTATCCATCGTATCGGTTTCCCGTTGTGCTGGTGTACCACAACTTGGACAAGGTACATTTTTCCAACTGTCCAAATTTGCCAATGGCGAACCACCACGTCCCGTTAACTCAACATTATCAGGTAATTGTACGGGCAAATCAGCATCGGGAACTGGAACGGCGCCGCAATTTGGGCAGTGAATAATAGGTATAGGGGCACCCCAGTAACGCTGACGGGAAATTAACCAGTCACGTAAACGGTATTGAACGCGCGCTTTACCATAACCTTGTTTTTCGGCATACTCAACTACAGCTTTCTTCGCATCTCCCGAAGCTATGCCATCAAATTGTTGTGAGTTTACCAAAATACCTGCTTCCGTATAAGCAGCTTTCAATTCACCCTCTTGTGGAACAGGCATCTTGCCTGTTTCTGGTACAATAACAACTTTAATCGCTAATTTTTGGTCTTTAGCGAATTTAAAATCGCGCGCATCATGTGCTGGTACACCCATCACGGCGCCAGTACCATACTCGTACAGTACATAATCAGCAATCCAAATCGGAATTTCTTCACCCGTAAATGGATTAATAGCTTTACCACCTGTAGGTATACCGCGTTTTGGTTTGTCTTCCGCAGTACGTTCTAATTCGCTTTGATTTGTAACTTCCTGTACAAATGTTTCAACTGCTGCTAATTGTTCGGGTGTTGTTACTTTTTGTGTTAAAGGATGTTCAGGTGCCAAGACTACATAGCTGACACCGTAAACTGTATCAGGACGAGTTGTGTATACAGCGATTTTTTCATCCATGCCAACAATAGGAAACTCTAAATAGGCGCCTGTTGATTTTCCTATCCAGTTCGCCTGCATTAATTTGACACGTTCCGGCCATCCAGGCAATTTATCAAGGTCGTTTAATAACTGCTCGGCATAATCAGTAATTTTCAAAAACCACTGCCGTAATAATTTTCGCTCAACAATGGCGCCGCTACGCCAAGAACGTCCATCGATAACTTGTTCGTTTGCTATCACAGTTTGGTCTACAGGATCCCAATTTACCGCAGCTTCTCTTTGATAGGCTAATCCGGCATTAAAAAACTGTAAGAAAATCCATTGCGTCCATTTATAATAGTCAGGCGAACAGGTGGCAACTTCACAGTCCCAGTCTATGGAGTAACCAAGACGCTTTAACTGTTGCCGCATTTGTTCAATATTTTGATAAGTCCACTTTGCTGGAGGTACACCTCTATCAATAGCAGCGTTTTCCGCTGGTAAACCAAAAGCGTCCCAACCCATTGGATGTAGTACACGATACCCTTGCATTCTTTTGAGGCGCGCGATAGCGTCTGTTATGGTGTAGTTGCGGACATGACCCATGTGCAAGCTACCCGAAGGATACGGGAACATAGACAGCGCATAGAATTTTGGCTTGTCACTATCGGTGACAGTTTTGTCTAAGCCAAGTTCAGTCCATGTGTTTTGCCATTTTTCCTCAATGTCTGCTGGGTTGTATCGAGACTCCACTGCTAGTACTCCTAATGCGTTAATCTTATTAATTTTAGTTTCTAACTTTGTTATTGTGACATACTATTCCAAAATGCATGTGCATTTACTATATCTACATCACTTACTTCTTTAATTCCAAAAAAAAATTACAGAATAACTGTAATTTCGGATGGATAAATAAATTTATGATGAGTCGAGCTTGTTTGCTCCTGCTTTATTCCTCAGTACGTTGATTGTCTCTTTGTAAAACTTTACGCAACCAAGGGGCGGGGTTTCCTTTTACTGCTATTAGTAATCTATCAAGGATAGAAATAATTTTTTCTTGACCTAATTCTGGTGTCATTGGTGTCATACCGTTTTTGATTAGCTTGGCAGCAGGTACGGCGCCGATTGAAGTGGTATAAATTATTGTACACTCATTAAGTGCATCAATTACTGTTTTTATATCTGTATCGCTCTCACCTTTGTTTACTCTTAATACATTATCTTTATTTTTATAACCAAATTGGCTTGCTTCAGGTTCTTTTTCAACGCAAATAGTATCTAAAAAATGATATCCAGATTTTGATATTTCGTATACATCAAATTTTTCGGCGTTACCAAAGTCGGAGTTTATGTTAACTTTATCTGTTGTGGCGAAGGCTATTTTCATTTTTTCTCCTTCTTGAATTGGTTATTTAATGAAAATATTTGCACTTCTACAAAAATTACCATAGATAATTATTTATGTTAACCGCGAAATTACATAAATATTATTCTGGATATTTGGCGCCAACTTTTCTTCTCTGTGTCTCTGTGGCAGTAATTCTTGTCACGTTTAAATGGTTGAGAAAAAGTTAAAATTTATACTTATGCTAAAAATAAAAACTCGTGTTTTGGACAATAAAAATACTGATTTTAGACTTATTTGGTGATAAATAATACCCATTTTTGAGATATTCTTTGTTTTTTGCTTGACAAAGTTGATTTTTTGGTTGGGTTACACAAAGCCTTCACCTAACCTATGGTCTATTATATGAGACTATATGAGACGGGCAAGCATGCCCGTTCCACAAGATGTTGTTGAAGATGTTTTAAATGAATATGTGGCTTATAATGCTGTGGTGCTGTTAGATTTTTGGGGGTTGCTGTGATTAAGGTGTTTGTTTATGGAACCCTTAAACCGGGTGAAGAAAATTACGAAAAATATTGTGCTGGTAAAGTTATTGATACTAAACCAGCTTTTGCAATGGGTAAGTTGTATGCCCTTCCACAGGGCTATCCCGCTATGACGGCGGGTAATAGCCCTGTATGGGGTTATATGCTTTGCTTCTCCGACTCAGAAATTTTAGTTGAAATTGATGCTCTTGAGGACTATCACCCCTCTAGACATTATTCTGAAAATTTATATAATCGGCGCTACATTAATATTTTTAGTCAAGATATCACAAATAATTCATCTCGGCGCCCGCTGAAGATTGGTCAAGTTTGGGCTTATCTTATGGAGGAAAGCCTTATTCACCAATTGGGCGGGACTTTGCAAGATGATGGTTTGTGGAGTGGTTGTTTGAAGCACTGAAGTGCTTACTACGATTTAATATAATCCGTTTTCGGTGCTAGGTGTTGACCGTTGCCGTTCAACTGGATTGGGCGCCACTTCTGTTTTAGGTATCGGTATTACTGGGTTGTTAAGAGCAACCATTAACGGTGTAGATGTCGGATTTGGGTTGGTGGCAACTGTATTTTGAATCGGTTTTGATGCAAACTGAATCACTTTTGAGTCGCCTGTAAATAATCCTGATAATGCACATGCGGCAATTGTAGCACCACCTAAAAGGGCTGCAAATTTTATGCGCCGACGCTGCAATTTAACAAGAACTTTTTCAACTGTTTGCTCGATAGGCTGTTGCGGCTCTGGAATTGGTAGAGTCCGCAATGATTGCCGTAATTTTAACAGTCGATTATAAAGTACCCTGACAGACTGGTCGTTTGCCAGCCAGTTTTCTACCTGTTTGCGTTCGGTTGCCGATACCTCACCATCGAGGTATGCACTTAATAACTCGAAGCGGTCGCGCTTCACCATATCCATAGCACCCGTAGAATCATTGGTATGCCTAACAACTGCCTCAGACAAACCGGAGTCAGTCTGCTTTGCAGAACGGTCATTAAATTGCGAATTAGTATTCATATTAACACTATTACCAATTCATACACGGGAAAACAAGGTGGACAAAGGTGAGAAATTCTGGCTATTTCTTTCGGCAGAAGCACTCGACAAATCTCTAACTTTTTTCAATTTATTATACAATCCTGAAGATCGAATGATAATTGCTTTCTCTTTGCTTTTTATGCGTCAAGATAACCTTGTAATTGAGCTTGCAGTCTTGTACGAGCGCGCGCTATACGAGATTTCACTGTACCTAAAGATACACCTGTAATCTCGGCGATTTCTTCGTAAGCCATACCTTCAATTTCTCTAAGGACTATTGTAGTCCGGAATACTTCGGGCAGGTCAGCAATTGCGTCGCGTAATTGTTCGTAAAACTCGCGAGTAGTTAATTCTTCTTCCGGTCCTGGTGTATCACCAGCAATTTCCCAGTCCATTTCTCCGTCGTCTACTGAGCGGGGAGCATCAAGCGACAGCGGACTAACAACCCGTTTGCGCTTCCGCAACTCGTCGTAAAACAAGTTGGTGGCAATTCGGCTTAACCAGCCCCGGAATTTGGCAGGTTCCTGAAGTTTACTGATATTACGAAAAACTCTGATCCAGACTTCTTGAGCTAAATCAGCTCGATCTGCCCAGTCAGGAGCTAGGTGGTATAAGACTCTTTCAACCTGAGATTGATATCGACGCATCAATTCTGCAAACGCAGCACGTTCTGGCCGCAATCCTTCTTGACAGCGTAATATCAAATCGTGGTTCGAGAGCTTGTCAGCTTGCACTTCCTTTTGTTCCGGAAGCCTGGTATCGATTTGTGACCAGGATACAGTAATCGATTGACTCATAGATCGTACTGGCTTTTTAACATCCCTATCTATTAGACATCCTAATCACTCAAAAGTTCCTAGGCATAGTGACGGATTCTAGACTGTAACACCGATGTATCCAAATTCAATATAATTCTCTTAATATAAGCAACTACTATTTGGTTATTTAGCTTTATTAAGTCATTATTTTGATTGATGATAAGCAAGTCATAACGCAACAAAAGTCAAAAATTATCTTTTGTTCTTCGGTACTGCGACTAAAATCGTATGTACTACTTGCGCCTCTTGTTGAAAATTCGTATTGGTGTTCATCTTATCTTGTTGACGAACGTGTAAACACAAATTCAACGAAAATGTAATCGTAATTGCTAAAAGTAGTTTCTCAAGCATAATTTTTCTCCCACCCACACCAAAGTATGATTGTCTGCCACGCTAACTGAGTTCCTGAGAGTTGAAGTTTTATTAGATGTTTTAACTTGTTTTAACTTGTTTAAACTTCAAATAATCCAGAAGCAGTTAACGTGTTATGTTGCCCGATCGTTTTCTCATAACCCTAGTGTGCCCATTCATATTGAAATATTCATAAGGGAATTAATAAAAAATTGTAAATTTTTTATGATAGGTGCCTTCTTGAGAGTATGGCGAGCGCACTTTATAGTTAATCTTGAAAAATAAGCGCTTTTTGATGTATGAAATTTATATATAGTTATAAAGTGAGCCTCGCGCGATGGTAAGAAATGAATCTATAGCACGTATAGCGATGCTGCTATGTTTCGGGACAGCAATACTGTCGCTTGCTGTACATTGGCATATTTCTAATTCTCGTCCTGTAACGATGCCAGTGGCAAGTCAGCCGAAAAAAGCCTTGGAAGCAGTTAAAAATGAACCGAATGCAATCGAAAAGCTTACAAGTTTTTTGAAACAAGGTCAAATTAATACAAGTATGGAGGGCACTGCTTCTGCTGTCGCTCCTCAATTTGCAGGCGCCCAACAGTCAAGCCCAGCACAATCTGAACTACGCTTAGTTGTAGATTTGAGCAATAGACGAGTTTATGCCTACCAAAAAGGTGAAGTGATTGCTAGTTATCCCACAGGTATAGGCAAGAAAGGTTGGGAAACTCCAACTGGCACATTTCGAGTCATACATAAACAGCATGACCCAATTTGGCGCCATCCAATTACTGGTAAGGTTTTTTCCGCAGGTGAAAACAGTCCTTTAGGTGATAGATGGATTGGCTTCTTATCAGCAAAAGATGGGGAAGTTGGGTTTCACGGAACACCAGACGAGACGTTAGTAGGGAACCCAGTATCTCACGGTTGTTTGAGGATGCGTAATTCAGATGTCCGGATGTTATACGACCAAGTAAAAATAGGGACTATCGTTGAAGTTCGCTACTAAGGCTGGCCTTTCTGCTCAAAATTAGGAGCGTATGCTTGTAGCAATGTACTAACTTGGCGCAGCACCTCATTGCCTGTATTTTTAGCTAGTACAGGCGTTTTGTCATCATTAGGTCGGTCGAGGTTGCGGGCAATTGCTTCACCAACTTGCTGGCTAATTAGCTCTTGAAGTTGAGTTTTTGCGCGCGCACGTTGCCAACTGGCGCCTTCTTCGGTAGTTGCATAAAGCGGTGGAAGACGGTTGAGCGCGTAAGCTGCGATATCACCGACATCTAAGGAGTGTTCGCTAGTTGCTTCGATTTCAGCAACGCGCGCAACAGCTTCGGTTAAAACCAGATCTTCCATGACGTTGATAAACTGTTTGCGAGGTACCGCCACTACGTCACCTGTTAACAGTGACCCCATTAAACGGTCTAAGGCCATGTACTCTTCGATTGAAAGTTCAGAGGCATGGTCGCAAATGCGTCCAACTTCTGCTTCCATTGCTGGTGTTAAATAACCATCTTGGAGAGCTTGCTCTACAATTTTTCCTATACTCATACTACTCATTTTCTTTTCAGCCACCCAAGTAACAGTAGGGACGGTATCAATCGAATCTATAATTGCTTAATAAAACTCAATTGTAAACAGTCTACAAGTAAATTATGTAGCAAAAATGCATCTAAGTACAATTTTTGCTATTCTAATCTACTTTTTAGTTTTATCTCTGAATTTACTTTTCGGCAGTGCCATTTAGCCAAGGCATTGGGTCAATGCTTTTGCCATTAACGTACAAACCCCAGTGTAAATGCGGACCTGTTGATGCTCCGGTAGAACCCACAGTACCGATTTTTTGACCTGGTTGCACAAAATCGCCTTCTTTCACCGAAATTTGCTTTAGATGCATGAAAATACTCGCTACACCTTGTCCGTGGTCAACACCAACAACGTTACCGTGAATTTTGAAACCTTGTGCTACAGTTCCGACTAGAACTACACGTCCTGCGGCTGGAGCTACAACGGTTGAACCAGAGGCGCCTGCAAAATCTAAGCCACGATGATAATAATCATTCGCGAATTCACCATTATAGTAGCGTCGAACACCATACTGTGTAGACATGCGTGCTTGGCTAGGTTTAATAAAGGCGCCTTTCCAGAGTTTTTCAGAAGTACGTACTTCACGGAATTCACGCGCACGTCGAAGTTCTAATGCAGTTGCTTTGGCTCCAGCTTTACCTGGTGGCAAAGTAATCCGCTGCACAGGAAATTTACGGGCACCGACTTGAAGTGTTAGGGTTTTTGTTTCCCCACCAGCATTTATTTTAACAGTACGACCACCAGCTTTTTCTAAAGGCGTAGTCGGAATAAACGCGCGATACCTATTGGGCGCAATTTCGTATGCTGTGTAAGTCTCTTGACCACTACTTACAGTTACATTACTACCGTTTGCGGGATTATCCAGGCTTACAACTACAGAAATTGTGTCTCCTAGTCGTGGTGACTGTGGAGTCATTTCTATTTGTAAAGCTTTGACGGGTGAAGACAAAGCTACTGGTATAAGTACTCCTAATCCAAGACTGGTAAGTAGGAGCGACTTTTTGAATCTGGCAATCGATAAATTTAACTGTTTATTTAAATGAGTAGTACGGTCTGTCGTAATCATAATTTCACACAACAAAATAACGCTTCAGCGGTACTAAGGACTATATTGTCCTTGGCAGTGTTTCCTACAAAAGCAAATGTTTTTGGAACGATGAATTTATACAAGTAAATCAAACTGTTCGTTTGTACATAAATGATATGTATAAACTGTATTTAAACGCAAGGTGAAGATAAGTATTAATTTAAGCGAATATAGTTATTAATTTAGACAATTAGCAGGCAAATAGCTGTATTTTAGCCTGCTGCTGCTAATTCCTCATTAACAGCAAGTTTTCCATCTTCCATATGGACAATTCGGTCGGCAATATCCAAAATACGGTTATCGTGAGTCACAAGTAAAATTGTACACCCCTGCTCTTTGGCGAGGGTTTGCATTAAGTTAACGACATCCCGACCAGATTTACTATCGAGTGCAGCAGTTGGTTCATCTGCCAAAACAATTTTAGGATGACTTACTAACGCGCGGGCAATTGCGACTCGTTGTTTTTGTCCTCCTGATAAATCATCTGGGTAATAATTGGCACGATGTCCTAGTCCAACTTGTTCTAGCATTAAAACCGCACGTTGATTCATTTCTTTAGGTGAAATACCTTTATGAACCTCCAAACCCATACGGACGTTTTGTAGTGCTGTCAAACTTCCGTGTAAATTATGTGCTTGGAAAATATAACCGTGATTACGACGTACTTTTGTAAGCTGTCCCGCACTGGCGCCAACTAATTCTTGTCCTAATACACGTAAGCTACCGGACTGTGCCGACCTAAGTCCACCGACTAGGGTTAGTAGTGTGGTTTTACCCGAACCGGATGGACCTGTCATTATAACAATGTCGCCTCGCATTATTTCAAGGCTGATATCAATCAATACTTGTTTACGAAGTTGACCGTGACCAAAGAAGTGATCTAGATTTTGAACTGAGATTACTGATTCCATGTTAGGAGTTAGGAGGTAGGGTGCGTGATGCTATAACAATTCTTAAACGAAGCTAATCATTAGGTGGCATCACGCACCTTACGAGTTAGGAATTTATTAAAACATGTCGGCTGGGTCGGCTGATTGAACTTTGCGTGTGGCAACGGCACCAGAAATCATACACATAATGATGGTCATAATTTGTACTTGTATTGCGCGCGCTAAAGTCATGATAACTGGTAAGTTAGTGGCATTACGTGTCATTGCATAAAGACCAAATGATACAGTTACACCCGGTAAAAACCCTAGTATTGCTAAAATAATTGCTTCTTCAAATACTACGCTTAATAAATATGAATTACGATATCCCATTGCTTTGAAAGTCGCGTATTCTTTCATATGGGCATTTACATCGGTGGAAAGGACTTGGTAAACAATAATTACACCTACCATAAAACCCATCCCTACACCGAGGCTAAATATAAATCCTATTGCGGTGTTTGTCTGCCAGTAATTTTTTTCAAATGTGATAAATTCTTCTTTTGTGAGAACTCTAACATCGCTTCCTAAGTAAGAACTTAATTGTTTAGCAATTAATGTTACATCAGCTCCTGGTTGTAGCTGTAATAAGCCAATACTAATACTGCCTACTTCTCGACGTGGAAATAGCCTTAGAAAATTTTGGTCGCTGGTCATTAAAGTTGTATCAGCGATAAATGAGGCACCGACTTTAAACAGTCCATTAACTTTGACTGTGCGTCGATCAATTTCAGCGCTAACAGATTTGCCTTTGTCAACGTTGGCTATCATTTCTGCATAGTCCCCACGTCCTGCTCGGTCAAATAAGACAACATCGGGTAGTTTAACTTTACTAATTTGACTTGTAATTTCAGGTAAATCAAAAGCTGACTTATCTGGGTTGAAACCTGCTACAAGCACTGTTGCCTTTTTACCTGTTTGAGGATTTTTCCAGTCTAGAAAATTAACATACATCGGTTCCGCTGATTTTACCCCAGGTACATCCATCGCTTGAAATAGGCGCCTACGAGTAAACGAGGACATATTTGCCAAATTACGCGCTTGAGGACTAATCAAAAAAATATCAGCTTGCATACTACGGTGTAAGCGAGTATTACTATCAAAAAGGGCTGACTGAAACCCAAGCTGCATAAACATAAGTACGTCAGCAAAAGCAATACCTGCTAATGCGACAAGAAACCGACCTTTTTCATGGGTTAGTTGTAACCAACCCAGTGGAGTACGACGTTGTAAATCTTGTATAAAACCAACCATTTTAGATTTTGGATTTTAGATTTTGGATTTTGGATTTGCCTTTGACAATGAATCGATTTTGAATTATTTTGCTTTTGTTATTCCAGTTGAATAACTGTTTGTACTTGTAAGTTGGTAAACCTAGTTGATAGTAGACTGGATGCATCATCAAGTTTGACGTGTACCTCGACGATACGTGAGTCAATATTACTCGACGGGTCACTGTTGATAATATTTTGACGTTGGACTTGATATCCTACCCAGTCAACTGTTCCTTGTAGTTTGTTTGGTAATGAGTCGCTAGTGACTTGAACCTTCTGCCCTTTGCGTATTTTATTAATGTCGCTTTGATAAACTTCTGCAACTGCGTACATTTGATTGGTTTCGCCAAAGTCCGCAACTCCCTCGTTTCCTACCGTTTCACCCGCACGTGTGTTAATCTTTAAAACCCTGCCGTTTTTAGGCGCCCGAATATAAGCTAAAGCAAGTTCGGCACGAATACGTTCAACTGTTGCTACTGCACTTTCTATTTCGGCTTGGGCAGCAGTGATATCAGTTGGACGTACTTCGGCTGTTTGTGCAAGAGTTCCTTTTGCTTCTTTAATTTGCTGCTGTGTACTTGCTATAGTTTTATCGCGGGTTGAAGAAGCTTCGTTAATTTGCTGTTGCTGTGTCGCTATAGTTTTATCACGGGTGACTCTAGCTTCTTTAATTTGTTGTTCTAATGTGGCAATTGTTCGCCCTAAAGTCGCTTGGCTTTCCAATAACTGTTGAGTTGACGTTTCAGCGCTTAACCTACGTCTATCTACTTCTTGACTTGATATAACACCTTCTTTATATAAACTTTCATAGCGCTGCACATCAACTTGAGCATTGCGTTTTTCTGCTGTAATACGTGCGACTGTTGCTTTTAAAGCTTGTCTTTGTCCAGCTAATTCTGCTTCTAAACGGTCTATTGTTGCTTGTTGTGTCGCCGCGTCTCCTTTCAATTGAGCTTCTAGTCGGGCAATTGTTGCTTGTTGCGTTCTAATATCTCCTGATAGTTCTGCTTGTAAACGATTAATTTCTGCACCTCGTGCTGTTAATTCGCCTTGCTTGGCGCCTGCTTTTACCTGTCCTAGTTGTGCCCTTGCAACGGCAACTTTTTTTTCAGCTTCTCGCATTGATGCTAAAAGACGGTCGCGGTTTTCCATCACCGCAATAGCTTGTCCGGCTCGAACAACATCACCTTCTTTGACTAGCAACTGCTCAATACGAGTACCTTGATTTGAAGTCGGCGCCGATAACTTAATTACTTCACCTTCAGGCTCAAGCCTTCCTAACGCTGTAACTGTAGTTACCCGTGGAGGGGCCACTGCTACTGGTTTTGGGGGAGTAGTTGCTTCCCGAAACCGATTAAATATAAATATGCCAATACCCCCAGCTATTAATGCCCCAATAATCAGCTTGAGAATTGATGGGCGCTTTGGAGATTCGAGCTTGTGGTTTTGCACCATTAGTACCGCCCTATGGTCGAATATACTAAACCGTTTAGTCTTATAATATAACTAAACTAAACCGACTAGTTCAAATGGGTAAATTAGAAATACTTATACTCTATGGTTTAACCTGATATATAAAAATAGCTCATGGCAACGAATAAAAAGATAGTTTGTCTGTCATATTTTTCCGGTAGCAGTAACTATTTACTGTAAAAATTATACTAATAGTGTTAGTTTAAGTACAAATTGTTAGGATAGTTTACGGATGCTTAGTTATTATTTGACCTTACTTTATATAAGATTTAGTAATGAGTCTTACGTTTTGTCTAAGTTTGAACAATATATTGGCTGACTGTCATTTTGTTTACGAAATCTAATTTACTGATAGTTATAGTAAGAACCAAAAACCCACTAATAAAAATCAATAATTGATTGTGAGTACAGGTGTTGCTGATTGTTGAAGTAATGATGGAATGTATTAATAATGGCACGTATAAAAATGAGAGAAATAGAGCGCGAGACCACTATAGACAAAATAGAGAAAATATTACTTGGCGCCATGCAGGAATTTCTTGCACATGGCTATGCAGGAACGAGTATGGATAGAGTTGCAGCACGCGCGGGAGTGTCGAAGGCAACTGTATACAGTCATTTTCACGATAAAGAAAGATTATTTAAGGCTTTAATTCAGCAATCCGCACACAAAAAATTTGAAGATTTATTTGATAAGCTCCCACTTGAAGGAGAGCCGCAAGTTGTATTGCGACATTTAATTGCAACTGCACTACATCGAATGATAAGTGATAAAGAACACCAAGCATTCGTTCGCATACTGATTGGAGAATCTGGACGTTTTCCGGAATTAGCCAAAACTTGGGTTCACGATATTATGACACCACCGCTCAAAATCATTAGTGAGTATTTGAATAAACATCCAGAGTTAAATATACCCGATACTGAAGCGACAGTAAGAATGATGATTGGGTCGATGGTGCATTTTATGATGACGCAAGAATTACTCCACGGCAAAGAAATAATTCCAATGGAAACTGAACGTATGGTTGATTGTTTAGTGTATCATGTTCTAAAATATACCACACCCGCGCGTGGGTGAGGCTATACGTGACTAGTATTAAGATTTATGAATCATTTACAAAGTTTTTTAAAAGTTTTACTTCTGAGCTTCCTTGTTGTATGTATGACATTATCGACTGTTAGTGCTGATGTTCTAGCGCCTGGAGAATCTCCTGTGTCGTATTGTTTTCAAGTTGCCAATATTAATAAATATCCGAACTATTTATTAGTAGCGCAAGTCAAGTCACAAAATTCTAATATTCGTCCTTATAACAGGATTTTGAGACAAGGTAAATGTTTAGGTTTGAATGGATATCGTGAGTACGGTGAAGTTTTTGCCATCCAAAAAAATCAAATTAAGCCTCAAGAAATCGTTACTACGAAAGAAGGTGAGGAAATTAAAGACTTTAATACTAAACAATCTGTATTAATTTCAGCTAAAAGTACTATTAATTCGGTGAGAACTTTTGATGATAGATATAATGTTAATAAAATAGCTGACATTTTAGAGATTACAGCAATTAAATCAAAATTAGAGTTGAAGTATAAACAAGTAATTTACACATTTAAAAACGGTAAAACAGAAACAAAAAATTACCAAGTGCAAAATAATCGTCCTACTCCTGGCGCCAAAAGTA
>NZ_JBXXZH010000011.1:0-80756 GCF_059640475.1 Calothrix sp. CBUCES-K 9914 | reverse complement strand
TATGATTTTTATAGCTAACCATCTTGACAAATCCGATTTGAGAGGGAATGAAACAGCCCTGCCGCGTGGAAGGGGGGAACAAGAAAAGAAATAATAATTTTAGCGTCATACAAGAAATTTTATACTCATACAACAAATCTTAGCCCCCCTTAATAAGGGGGGTTGGGGGGATCAATTATAAGAATACCAAAACTTAAACAATATTGTATCTTATCTAATCATTAAGTACTATAATCAGTACTAAATAAAATGATTAAAAAATTGATTATATGAAAAACTCTCTTTTAAAAGAAGCGCGCGATATGACTACACCCATTGAGCGCTTATGTCAATTGGCAAAGAGTAAGGATAAAGAAATTTGTAAAGCTGTAGCGCGAAATCCGAATACAGCGCCTGATTTACTAGTAGAGTTATTTAAAAAGCACCCAGTAGAAGTACTGAATAATATATCTTTAGAGTTAATTTTGGTCGAAAGTCCAGATTTTCTTGAACAACTTCACCAAAATAACTATTATGCTTTGCGAGAAAAAGGATTACCGCTATTTTATTTACATTGGGCAATTTACCATAAAGATGAATTAGTTCGTGCGAATGTTTCTTATAATCATGATTTACCAGAAGATTTTTTAGAAAAATTAGCCAGAGATGTATCTGCGAAAGTACGTGGGTCAGTTGCATGTAACGGTATAATACCTATTCATATTTTAGAACAGCTAGCACATGATACCAGTTATGTAGTTCGTATGAGTATTGTACAGAAGGTAAATTTACCTGGCTCTGTTTTTGAAATTCTATCAAATGATACTGACCAATATATTCGTATGAATATTGCGTCACACAGAAATACACCAGAAGTTATTTTAGAAAAGTTAGCTAATGATAATGACTCACTTATTCGTCGTATTGTTGGAGCAAAATATGATACACCTATATCTATTTTGGAAAAGTTAGCAAATGATATCGAGTCAACAGTTCGTGAAGTTGTTGCTTCACATAGAAATACACCTAAGAAAACTCTAGAAAAGTTAGCTGATGATAAAGCAAGTAGTGTCCGTCGTGATGTTGCTAAGAATTTTATTACATCAAGTAGTATTCTCGTTAAATTAGCTGATGATGAGAAGGTCAGTGTTCGACAAGCTGTAGCAAAGAATACTAGAACTCCCATAGTAAGCATAAAAAAGCTAGCATATGATAAAGAGAACTCAGTACGTCTTTACATTGCTCAAAATGATGCGACTCCTACTGACATATTGGAAAAATTATCTACAGAACGAATTATCAACATTCGTGTTGCAGTTGCGAACAACTCACATACTCCTGTAAGTGTACTGGAAAAATTAGCAGGTGACGAAAGTAGACTTGTACGTCGGGCAGCTAAGAAAAAGATCAAGAATAAACGTAACTGTTAACATCAACTTATAATATTATAAATTTTAAAACGAACATTTTAGTTGAATATGTTGAGAAAACACGACAACCTTCTGCCGCGCGTTTATTTCTACTTTTACACTCAACGGCGTCGAGCGATTTTCTTGCAAGACATTATCGTTCATTAGACTGGCGTGAGAGATACGCGGTTGCCCAAAATTCAAATACTTCTGAAGAGATTTTGCAAAAATTAAGCTTTGATGCAAATTGTATTGTCCGAGCAACTGCAAAAGATAGATTCTCATAAATATATAACTAACTAACGAACTAATTAAGCCGGGAACATAATTTATTTATATTTTGTCGTAAGATTGCGGAAACTAATATTCTTAATATTGATTAACGTATTATATTTCCGTAAAAATACAAAGGTGATTTGAATAAATCTATGACAAGTTAATATCAAAACCTTTGTTATATATTTATTCTTGATTTTTCCTTATGGTTAACTCTTCCAATTTGCTTGCACTCGTACATGAAGCAGCTAACGAAACCACGTCACATGTACGCTTGGAAGAGTTAGCGTGTATGAACAATGAACTCGCGCGCGTTGTTGCTGCAAACATATGCACTACACCAGAAGTTTTGCGATCACTTAGCACTAGCCAAGATTACGAAACGCGTAAAGCTGTAGCAAGTAATCCTAACACTCCTACAGAAACATTATTTCAATCGGGGGTAGAGTTTCCCCAAGAGTTACTCGAAAATCCGGTGTTTTCACTGTTGTTACTCGAAAATCCGAATTTGTACCAAGAATTACCCGAAGAGACTCAAGCAAGTTTACTGAAATTGGAAGTCATTCCAGATACTTTTTTACAGTGGGCATTAAGTCATAGGCGCCCGAAAACAATGTTTGCGGTGGCGATGAATCCTAAACTCACCAAAAAAGACTTATATAAGTTGATACACGAAGCAGGTTGTAACTGGTTAACTTCGCAGGTGCCGAATGTGGCAAAGTTGCATGTTAATTGGATGGGAGAAATGAAGACTGGGTGGGAAGAAGCAGCTTTATCAGTAGTTAAAAAACATCAGTTAGTCAAAGATAATATTCAGCACGATGAAGTTTCTGAATATAAATTGTGGCAAATTGGTCTAATTCCGGAAACGTTCTTAACAGCATTACATCGTAATACATTAGTACAAATTGCCCGTGACCCAGATACTCCTGCACACATTCTCGAAGCGCTGTCGCAACCAAAAATAGCAACAAAAAAAGTGCGCGCGGCAATTGCAAATAATTTAAATACTCCTGTTCATCTTCTAGAACAGCTTGCAGGTGATGAAGATGCTTTTATACGCTCCTGTGTTTTCCAAAATCCCAATACCACTAAAAATATCTATAAATTATTTTACGAGTATGATGCAGCAATTCAACATCCTGATACTACTGGCGCCACTTTAAAAGAAATAGCTAGAAAAAATTGGGAGTACACAAAAACTGGCGTAGCATTACACCCAAACACTCCACCTGAAATATTAATCAAATTCGCACATCACAAATCATGGAAAATCTGCGCAGCAGTTGCAGCTAATAAAAGCGTTCCACCAGAAGTATTGGAATTACTTATAGACGATAAGCGTTTAGGAGTTTGCCATGCTGTCGCTCGGAACCCAATTACTCCAGCATGGCTACTAACAAGAATGTTACATAACTATAAATTTAATCATCGCCAAGATATTGCTAGACATCCCAACGCTACACCAGCGATTCTAAAATTACTTGTTCAGGATGCTGATTATAATGTGCGTGCAGCAGCAGTGGAAAATTCAAACATTCCAATTGAATTACTAACGCATTTAGCAAACGAAAAAGATGTTTACATTCGTGGTTATGTTGCGGGAAACGTCAGAACACCAGACACTGTACTCACACAGTTAGCTATTGATGCCGAGTATATGGTGCGTAGACACGTTGCATATAATCCTAAAACTCCGATTTCGGTTTTGAGAAATTTAGCTCTTGATGAAAATGATAATGTTCGCTGTGCAGTTGCCGAAAATAGCAGTACTCCTGATGACGTGTTAGCGTTGTTGGAACAAGATAAAGTCGAATGGATAAAAGCTAGAGCTAGGATATTCCGTCAAACGAAATCATTTAGTTTAGTACATTCAAATGTCTCCATAAATATCTCAACTTGCGAAGACAATACTTTAACTGCAATAAATTTTGAAACTCCGATTGAAGTTTTGCTCGAACTAGTTCATGGCAATAGTTACCAAGTGTACTTACTATCGGTTCAAAATATTTGTCGAAAGATAGCGACGACCCCTGATATTCCTGCAGCGCTGCTAGAAAAATGTGCTGTACTCGACACAAGTGATATTCAAATTGCATTAGCACAACATCCAAACATACCTGAATCCATTGCTTCTAAGTTAGCATCGAGTCAGTCAGTTCGCTTACGTAGATTATTAGCCAATAATCCAAACTTACCACCAGAACTCGTCAAGAAGCTTTTACAAGATAAAAATCAAGATGTTCGACGTGTCGCACTGTCTGCGTTGCTCGCATCCCAAACCACAAACAAGAATTACATTGGCACCCACATTGAGTTTTTACAGCAGTGGCAGGCAGTACAAAACCCGGACATACCGAGTCAAGTGCTTGTAGAACTAACACAAAGTCAATGGTTAATTATTCGCGAAGCGGTAGCACTGCATCCCAAAGCTGCGATGATTGTGTTTGATACTCCTTGGAAACCAAACTCAAAATCAAATAAGTTAAATACGTCAAATTCCAGTAAAAACGACGCTCCTGTAACTTTACTAGAAAAACTAGCAGTAGATAAAAATATCGCCGTCAAATTAGGAGTTGCCAGAAATTCAAATTCCCCAGCGGATATCCTAGAACATCTAGTGCGTAACCATCCCAACAATTTAATACATATTGCAGCAGTAAAATCTTTGATAAACTACCATCCGGAGCGGGGTCAATTATATCTAGAAAATTTTACAAGTAGCAATTATTACTGTTCCATATCAAACTTCTTTGTGCTGCTACATCATTTGGCGCCAAGTGACTTGTTAGCAAAACACAGTCGTTCCTCATCTTGGTTAGAAAGATACGCAGTTGCAACAAACCCCAACACTCCCCTAGATATCCGCCAACTACTAGCAGAAGACGCAAACCGCATCGTCAAAGCAGCAGCAAAATCTTTTTTTAGTGCTGAGTATTGAGTGCTGAGTATTGAGTGCTGAGTATTAAGTGCTGGGTGTTGTCATGCTGAAGGCAGTGAAGCATCTCGTAAATCTCAAAATCTTTAAGATTCTTCGCTGCGCGACTAATGACAATACAACTCAGCACTCAGCACTCAGCACTCATAACTTATGACTTATGACTTATGACTTTACATGCTTGACTTCAACGACTGTATGAACATTTCCGCGCGGAGTAAAGTCAGCTTTAACAATAACTTCTAAAGGGTCACAAGCTGCAATAAAATCATCAAGGATTTGATTTGTTGATTCCTCGTGAGATATATATCTATCACGATAACTATTGATGTAGAGTTTCAGCGTTTTCAACTCCACAACTTTTGCATTAGGTATATAGGTAACGTAAATAGTGGCAAAATCAGGATAACCAGAAAAGGGACACTTACAGGTAAATTCTGGCAGAGTAATATTAATATTATACCGTCTACCTATACGTGGATTGGGGAAAGTAATTAATTGACCTTCCGCAATTTCACGTTCGCCATATTTGACTTCTTGAACTGGAACTTCTTGAAGTGACTGCGTTGTTATTTCAGGTGATGAGTTACTCATATTCAATTGCTTAACCTAACTTCATATCTCACCATAATAATAACCTAACTCCGTTTCTCAGGACTCAGCACTCAGCACTCCGTTCCTCAGCACTCAGCACTCAGCACTCAGCACTAATAAAGCTCTTCTTGCTCCCAGTCAGGACAAGTAGCATCCTCTACACCAGTTGGATGCATCCCGCAAACTAGCAAATTACCACCATATGCATACCCGTGATAATGCTTGCAACCTACACATGCTGGGTTCTTTTCTCGTGTAGCATCTACTGCATATGGAAAAGCTGCGTCAAAACCTTCATTGGGTATATCATCCAACTCCCAATAAATTTCTGAAAGCGGTTCAACTATATCTTGCAAGTACTGGTCAACTTCTGTAACCAGACTGCTGTGTACTTGTTCGCTCAACTCTTCGGTAAACTCAAAAACGCTGTCTACCATTTCCGTCATTCCTATAAAGAAACGCTCTACCTCATCAGCCAGTGTTTCCATCATTTGCCAAAAGTCTTTTTGCCAATTTTCCATATCTATTTTAAGTCCTCACTGGCTTTTCACGGAAAGGATAGTGTTGTTCATCGCTTGGGGAAGCAAGTTCCGCACCTTATTACAACACTATTACAACACTGCTTTAAGATTCAAGCATGAGGGTTATAAACTGTGCTTTGTATATAAATATACCTATATTGTGGCACAAATCACTAGACAACTACCAAAACGCACGCTAATCATACCAATTATGGATATACACGTTTTGCCAGCAAATTATTGTTCACGTTGTAAACGTCGCAGTTCTTCCTGCATTTGCTTAACTTGGTCGCGCAAGTTATCAACTTCTTCAACTGGCGCCTCTTTTGCCGAAGACTTAGGAGTTGCCTCTTCATCTTCTTCTAAAATTTCAATTCGGCGGGGTTCAGAAGTTTGGGTGCCCGCATCTTTTTGAGAAACCTGTTCTTGCTGGGCTTGCTTCATCATATCCTCAACAAAGCGACGACCTTCTTCAGTCGTCATTTCGCCGCGCGCTACCATTTCATCAGCCAACTTTTGAACTTGTGAGCGTAACTCAGAGAGTTTGCCACCTGCTTTTTCGCCTGCGTAGGAAGCGAGTCCCACTCCAAGGTAAAAGGCTTTTTGTACTAAATCACCAAAACCAGCCATTACTGACTCGTATTATTATAGTTAATATATAAATTTCACTTGGGGTGACCGGGGTCTACGCCTACTACAAGCATCCCATATTGCTGCTACCTTCCGGTCCTGACAAAGTTTAGGCGTTGCAGTCGCATAGTCCCAATCACTTATGACCAATATAGCATTGAATTTCAAAAATTTGAAATAGTTGTAAAAAGATATGTAAAACGCTTGTTCATTATTCCACAACAATTCGCCATTCATATAGCTGATAATCAACACAGCCGTTTTTAATCAAAGGGTCAAGGGCGACAATAGCCTGTGCTTGCTCTATCGACTCTGCCTCAAAAATCATCATTCCTCCACCTCGAACAGCCCAATATCCACTTCGCGCGTTGTGTCCACGTGCAATTAATTCGCGAACGTAAGCGTGGTGAGCAGGTATATACTGATCAAAAATCGATTTATCAACTCTACCTTGCTCAATCTTGACAAAAATTGCCATATACTTTCTCTATATAGTTTCTCTATGATTCGTTTTTTTGTTGCCTTAATTCCACCTCAGCATATTCTGGACTATGCTAACCAAGTCAAGCAACACTTCGCCGACAAATTTAATAGTCGCAGTGCGCTAAAATCTCCACCCCATATCACTTTACTACCTCCGTTTGAATGGGATGAAGCCAATGTTACACACTTAGAACAGCACTTAAAGAATTTTGCTGCATCCAGAGCATGTGTACCCATAACTTTAAAACAGTATGGCGCCTTTCCACCGCGCGTTATATATATAGATGTTCTTAAAACTCCAGAGTTAACAGTTCTGCATACAGAGCTAGTAGCTTATGCGGAGCAAAATTTAAACATTTGTGACCCAACCGTAAAAACCCGACCTTTTGCTCCACATCTAACAGTTGCATTTCGGGACTTGACGAAACAAAACTTTAGAGCAGCTTGGAAAGAATTTGAGCATCGCCAAGTAGACTTTGAATTTATCGCTGATAGTATTTACTTACTGCTCCACGATGGTAAGCGTTGGAACATTTTATCTCAATTCCAATTTGCCCAGTAGAGACGCTCCGGAACCGGAGCGTCTCTACCGTCTCTGTGGTAAAAATATTTAGCGTTACTAATAAATTTATCCGTAAACCTCTACACTATGGTTGTAGAAATTGATATCAAAACTACTCCTAAAGGAAGTTGCACCTTAAAACTTCTATTTATGGAGAGAATTATTATAGTTATACAGATTAATTATTGTAAAAATAAGAGCTAGGAAAAATATTATGTTAGATTCAGCAAGACCATCAATAGAACAGTCACTAAATACTCCAGATAATACTATTAAGCCAAATTCTACTCCTACTAAGGTTGTAGTTAGAAACTGGAAAACGACAGCTATCGGTTTTGTATTATGTTGTAGTGGGTTCGTGGCATTCTCACCAAGTACTTTTGGCGGAGAAAAAGCTCCTTTAGTTCAAATATGTAAATATATTACTTCAGGAGGTTTAGCAGCTCTGGGTATAACTGCGAAAGATTTTAATGTTACTAGTAAAAATCAAGAGTAATTCAAAATACAATTTATATTGAGACTTTGTAACAAAATGTATTTTGTATTGTACGTAGATATATTATTACATTAAATAGCAAGTAATAAATCTAGATTCTCGATTTCTTTAAAGAAGTCAAGAATCTAAAAAATGACTACAAACTTAAAGGTTATTTCTGAATTTAATTTGGACGCTGAATAATTGTTTCCATGATTCGGCGCCGATTTTTTGTGTCAATAGCAACTAACCGGATATACTCATTGCTATATTCAGCCAAAGATGACTCAATAGCGGAAACTATATCAGACTCGGCGCTAATTTCTCCAACTGTACAACTTTGCCATGAACCCATTTTGAAACGCCGTTCATCCACGTGTTCAATACCTATTTTGTAACCTTGAGATAAGATTTCACGAACTAGTTCTTGAGTTTCTAAGGTGAGATGAGTGCTAGATTGTGGTTTTATGTACTGTTTGTAGTATTCGCCGTTATTTACTGGGGGTGTTAATTGGTTTACTGATGTCGTGCTAGTTGTCTCTATTGTATCTGTATATGGTTTTCCAAACGGCGTTGGTGCAGGTGCTTTAAACGGAGTTCCCACTGGTAATTTGGTTGCAGAATTATTTGGTATTCCAACACCTGCAACAATGGGTGCTGCAATCGGCACCTTATTTAAATTCGATGTTGTCTCAACCGATTCTACAACAGCTTCTGTATATCGTGTTCCAAGAGGCATCGTAGCTGGTTCTTTAAATGGAGTTCCAACTGGCAACTTGGGCGCCGACTTAGCTAGTGTTCCAACACCTGCTACAATTGGTGCTTCAATAGGTGTCGAATTTGAATTTAATGGTGTTTCAACCGACTTTACAACAGGTTCTACATATCGTGTTCCAAGTATACCAGCTGGTTCTTGAAATGGAGTTCCAACTGGCAATTTGGGCGCCGACTTAGCTAGTGTTCCAACACCTGCTACAATTGGTGCTGCAATCGGCGCCGACCTTTCTTGTGTAGTAATTGTTGTTACAACTTCTGCACCAGGAACATTATTGTTAATACGTGTTGGTACTGCTTCAGTCCTAGTCACAACTTTACGTGTAAACAGTCCACGATTATATTCTTCCACTAATTGAGAATTTTGTACGCGCTGTTGTTCTCTTACAATCAAATTACCCATTTCAATCAGGTAGGGTAACTGAAAGTTTGGTTTTTTGAATTTTGGTGGTCCTTCAACGCTATTAACTACCCGTTGCGATACCCTTTCAAAACCGACATCATGAATGAAGTGGCGAATTTGTTCGTCGTAAATGCGAGAACGTAGCGCACTATAAAAGTCTACAGACTGATTAATGAACGTATCAACAAGCTGTTCAATGTCGCGACGTGACAGTCCATCTGGCTCAAAAATACCCCCGACAATTCCAACCTTATCATCACGGTCAGGTTCCCAGTAGAATTTCTCCATACGTCCATCGCGTATCAATGGCGCATATAGTGTTGAAAAATCATTACCCGTTACAATAATTGGTATTCTGGGTAACGGTGTAGCATCATAACTACCTGGAAGCTGTACATCTGTTGGATTATCGGCAATATTCATTAACGTCGCGTTGACCAACTGCGTATTGACAGTGTACTGCGTTCCTTCATCAAAACGTCCGGCGCCTGCATCCAAATCATTAATCATTAGTACGCACATCTTACCGCGTACTTTAGTTAACTCAGCAGTTTCACGATAACGTAATCGAATCAACCGTGCTGGGTCGCCAGCATCAGGACTTTCCAATTCACCCCCAGAAATTAAGGTGAATTCAATACCCATTCTCTCAAAAACTAGCTCACATTGGAATGTTTTTCCTTCGCCTTTACGTCCGTGAACACCCAAAATTAAGGGAACCCGCAGACCAGGTAAATCTAAGAAATTTTTAGTAATGTGAACGGCAAGTTTGTCAAGAAACCTAGGAGCAATATAATAACCCATAACCCAAACAAGAAACAGTATTCGTTAAGACAATATTAAGTTTGATTGGTGCTTATAACTCACTTATTTTCGCGCACGGGGTTAAGTTATGTTTCTAATTGGCGCCTATTCAACTTGAAATTTATAACAACTACTGCTGGTTAGAGACTTTCAAATACACGCATTATGTCTTGTGGAATGCACTATCTCTTGTGGAATGGGCATCCTTGCCCGTTCTAGACTAAAGATTTTGGGCGGACAATCTTAAGCGCACCCCACAAGATGTAGAATCTACAATTATTAATTCTGGTTAGCGATTTGACGGACTTGCTCAATTTCTAACTCAGTGATTTCAGCAACCGCCTCAAAAGTCATACCACGATTAAGCAACTTAGCTGCCATCGCCAGTTTAGTCTTCTGTTCGCCTCGCTGCTCGCCTCGCTGCTCGCCTCGCTGTTCGCCTATATCTTCTCCTTCTTTCAGTGCTTCTTGATAAACTTTTGTGTTTTTGAGGTCATTGTTTAGAAACTGAGTTTATTTAAATACTACAAAAATTCCCGACACGCTTTACTGCGTTGTCGGGAATCTTGTTGATAATTAAAAAGCTTGAATCCATTCTCTAATAGTGTACTCAGTCCAAACGCCACTTTTCCAATAAGGGTCATTTTCGACTAACTGGCGTACAACGTCTTCGTTTTCAGCTTCATAAATACCAAAAACTTTTGTGACATCTTTGGTTGGTCCAATTGTAATTAGTACGCCTGATTCTTTTTGTTGTGCGAGTCCATCAAGATGTGCTTGACGATAAGGCGCCCGCTTTTCTAAAACGTCTTCGCAGTAGCTTCCCCACATTATATATTTAGTCATAATTCCTAACTCCTAAATTTGTAAGGTGCGTGACGCTACTAGATTATTCGTTTTATTTCATAATTTTTATGGCGTCACGCACCCTACCTAACTTCTTAAATTTACCCCGAATTTTTCAACTAGCGTATCACGGACTTTTTGGTGTACAGGTTCGATATCTTTATCGGTGAGGGTTCGCTCCAAAGACCGATATACAAGACGAAACGCTAAACTACGTTGTCCAGCAGGGACGTTTTCTCCTCGATATTCGTCGAATAATTCCACCGAGTCTAATAAATCTTTGCCCGATGCTCGAATTGCACGCTCTATTTTTGCAACAGTAAGTTCTATAGGAGCGAAGAAGGCAATATCACGGTCGGATGCTGGGTAAGTTGAATATGGTTTAAAGGTGGGAATTAATGTCTCTTCGCTATCTATAGCATCAAGCAAAACATTTAAATCTAGTTGAAACACGTAAACAGCATCTGGCAAATCCTTTTCTTTACGTAATTGAGGATGCAGTTGTCCAAATGTACCAAGTCGATTGCTACCAATCCATAATGAAGCTGTTCGTCCGGGATGCAAACGTGGGTCGCGGTGGTCGGGTTGGTATTCCACGTGTAAACTCATTTGGTGGAAAATATTATCTAACACACCTTTGGCTTCATACCAAGTTATAGGAGCATCTTTTCCACCGCGCGACCATTTACCAACGCTGTTATCGCCGCCAATAATACCACCAATTGCTTCAGTTTCCTGCAACCCGTTTTCTTCAAGCCAGAAAATTTGCCCAATTTCAAATCCGTTGAGGGCGCCGTTACCTTGTTCGAGGTTAAATTGGAAAGCATTAACCAAACCATTTATTAAATCGGTTCGCAGTGCTGAGTACTCTGTAAGTAAGGGGTTGCTCAATACAATTTGACGTTCTTCCCCTGGTTTTACTAAGGAATAATGAATTAACTCAGTTAAACCGGCACCACGCATTGCATAACGTAACTTGCGTACCATTTCCTGCTCAAACGATAAATAACCACCTTCCGCAGTTTCTGGCAAAGTGTCGCAGAAATTATCGTAACCGTAAAGACGGGCTACTTCCTCAATCAAATCGACTTCCCGTTCTAAGTCACGGTAACGATATGGTGGAACAACTACATTCCAAGTTTTATCCCCTGAAACGTTTAACTGACACCCTAACGCGGTGAGAATCCTTTCTACATCACTTGCTTGCAGTTCACCTGTATTATCATCACCCACACTTATAGGGCCAAGCAACTCATTTACACGGTCTAAACGTAAACTAAGTGTACGGCTCCATGTTGAACGGTCAGGACGAGTGTCAGCGATTTCTTGAGCAACAATTATACCACCACATAGTTCTTTAATCATCGTCAAAGCACGACGACAAGCTATTTCTATCCCCGCAAAATTTATACCACGCTCGTAACGTGATGATGCTTCGCTTCTTAATCCTACACTTCGTGACGAACGGCGAATTGCAACGTTATCAAACAGCGCTGCTTCTAAAACTATATTTTGCGTGCCTTCGTAAACTTCGCTTTCCTCACCACCCATGACACCAGCAAGGGCAACAGGTTTATTACCAGCAGTAATTAATAAATTTTGCGTATTGAGAGTACGAGTTTGTCCGTCAAGGGTCTTTAAAGTTTCGCCTGCCGAAGCAAATCTAACCCCAATAGTTATATCATCGTTACCAGGAACGATATTTTTTAAACGTTCGCGGTCAAATGCGTGTAGTGGTTGTCCCCATTCTAACAACACATAGTTAGTGATATCTACGACATTATTAATTGGGCGTGTACCGACAGCACGTAACTTTTGCTGTAACCAATCAGGTGACGGTGCAATTTTAACGTTTTCTATTACCGTACCAATGTAAGTAGGACAAGCTTTGGATTCTTCTATTTTTAAATTCAAAGCTTGTGATGCTGAAGTTGTAACGAATGGTGGTTCGGGTATCGATAGCTTCGCATTTGTAAGTGCGGCAACTTCGCGCGCAATGCCAACCATACTCAATGCATCCGCGCGGTTAGCTGTTGCCGTCACATCCAGTACCACATCGTCAAGTCCCAATAAAGGACGCACGTCGCTACCTAATTGTAAATCTCCAGTAAAAATATGGATTCCATCAACTTCAGTCGGTAGTCCCAGTTCCTTTAACGAACAAATCATCCCGTTAGAAGGTACTCCCCGCAATTTTGCAGGCTTAATCTTTAAATCTATATTAGGTAAGTATGTACCAATAACTGCTACTGGTACTAATATGTCCGCACGCACGTTCGAGGCGCCGCAAACAATATTTAAAGTTTCACCCGTACCGATATCAACTTGACAAACACTTAATTTATCGGCATTAGGGTGCTGTTCGCGCGCTTTAACACGTCCGACTACAACCCCCGATGCCCACGTGCGGCGGTCTTCAATATCTTCAACTTCAAACCCAGCCATAGTTAGGGTTTGAGCTAATTCTTCAGGAGTTTGCTTTATCTCTACTAATTCCCGTAGCCAGTTCAACGAAATACGCATTTGATTTTGATTGTGCGATTGGGGCAGCTTTTATAGTGAGGCACAGTCTATTTTAAAACGCTTGGAGCAAACTAGCTCATATATTAGGATTTTTGGCACGTTATAAATTCTAATTCCGATTTACTTCAATAGACGTATTTCACAATAGTGTTAATTGTCACAAAATTATATATGTATCAACTACACGTATAAGTAGGTAGGCGCCTTGTGAAACCATTGTAAGTGTTGAAATTAGGAAGTTTTATCAATTTATAAAAAGTTTTTTTTAGGAGAAGAAAATGACCGATAGAAAAAAAAGTAAACCAGTTACTAAGTCTAATACCTCTAAAACTGCCTCTAAAGCTGGTTCCAGTGCCAAAAGTGTAAGCAAGAAGACTCCAAAAGCCCAAGCGGAAAAAACACTTGACGCAGATGGTCAACGTCCCGTTGATGCTTCAGACTTAGAAATTAAGAGGAGACTTGATATTGATGGTAAGCGTCCTGTTGCCGCTGATACTTTCGAGGTCGTAGGTACTTATAATGTCGAAGGTGAGCGTTCCGAACCTAGTTCTTCGTTGGATGTTTCTGATAGCAAAATGGGTTACAAGACACTTGATGTAGATGGTCATCGCCCTATCGACCCTTCGGAATTAGAAATTAAGAGAACACTCGATATCGATGGTAAGCGTCCTGTTGCTGCTAGCACTTTCCAGGTCGTAGGTACTTATAACGTCGAAGGTAGACGTTCCGGAGCTAGTACTTCGTCGTTAGCTGTGAAAGAAACGAAAACTAAAAATAAAACTAAGAATAATAAAACGAAAAAACCCAAAGAGAACAAAACTCACAAAACTATAGATTTAGACGGTGAGCGTCCTATTGTCAAGAGCGACTTAGAATATAACAGCACTATAGATATAGATGGTCGGCGCCCTGTTGACCCCAGTTCTTTCGAGATGGTAGAAACTTATAATCTAGACGGGGAACGCCCGATTGGCTCAACTGATTCTGAGGTGGTGGATACAATAGATGTGGATGGTCAGCGTCCCATTGTGTCGAGCAACCTTGTTTATAATGAAACGATTGATATTGATGGTCAGCGCCCTGTTGAACCTAGCAATATAGAAGTAAAAGGCTCTTTTAATATAGATGGTGAGCGCCCTGTAACTTAAATCAAAAACCGGGACTTGACCCGGTTTCTCAATTAAACTAAAGATTGGATGGCACGCAACAATTCCTGTTTGCCAAAAGGCTTGGTCAAATAAAAGTCGGCGCCTTGACGCATACCCCAGATTTTATCAATTTCACCATCTTTAGAGCTACAAATAATGATTCGGATATTTTGAGTAGCTACGTTTCGTTTTAATTGACGACATAGCTCAAAACCACTCATCCCTGGCATCACAATGTCAGTGATGACAATATCGGGTAAATTGTTGAGAGCTTTTTTAAAACCGTCTTTAGCATCGTAAGCTTTGATAACTGAGTAACCACCATCTTCCAAATAGCAGTTGATTAACTCTAGCTGAGAAGGCGTATCGTCAACAACTAGAAGCGTTGTCATGTTTACTTATTCCTTTGATGAACGAAATAATTAAGTTAAGTGCATAAATACCATTTTGAGTAAGTCAGCTTGGGTAAAAGGTTTGGTTAAATACCCAGATGCACCAACTAACCGCGCTTTTACTTTATCTACAAGTCCCTTATTACCTGTCACCATAACGATTGGCGTTTTCTTGAACATCGAGTTATTACGGATAATTTTGCACAGTTCATATCCGTCTATACCATCCATGTTTAGGTCGAGCAAAATCAAGTCAGGTTTGTTACGAATAATCGACATTACTGCCTTCACTGGGTCATTGATTGTCACGACTGAGAAATTTTCATGCTCTAAAAAACGACTAATTTCTCTAAGCACAGTAGGACTATCATCAACGGAAACAATTTTATACACCTTGCGCTCGCTAGTTGGTGCCGTATCCCTAGGAGGATTGACAGACTGTCGCTGTTGACGCGGTGAATGAACTGCTTCTTGCTCTTGATAAGATAGGGGTTTTTCTGAAATGGTGGCGCCATTAGTTTCAATACGTTGAGTGAGCGTCAAGTTGCCAGTCAAGTTGGTAGTCACGTTTGCTGGTAGCTCAGTAACCAAATGATTCCCAACTAACTCGGTAGTATCGGTAATATAATTGGCAACCTGTTTCGACCCCTGATAAATCTGAGGTAACTTGTCGAAGGGAGGGTCTGGTTCATGAAGAACAATTTCTCCACTATTAATATACGGGTAAAGCTGCCGCACCATTTCAACTTCATCTTGGTTAACGATAACAGCTAAATGCCGTAGGCTAAACCCCTTCATCCAAGTTGCTAAATTCTGATGTATTACTGAAAGCTTTTGTTTTAATGTCTCTGTTGGTACTCGTAAGTAGGGACGCTGATAAGGCGATGAAACTTGCGGAGCTAACGATTTCCAACCAGCAAGAAGTTGATCGCACATCCCAAGTATTTTTTCTGTATCAATTCTACAAATAACTGGTAATTTATTTACAAGACTTATTAATTTGTAATTTCCTGTATTAAGTAATGAAAAAGATTCAAGAACTTCTTTGACCATTTCTTGAATCAAAATAGCTGCTTGAGTCGGATTGATATGGCGTTGGCTGACTAACCAGCAAATAGCTTGGTATTCAGGTGGCTGTTCGGGCAACTTGTCTAAATTATTTTCACCGTTGGAAAATTGTGTATCGGTTTCAAACATCAAACGCACTTGAACCCGAATTTCGCTGCTTAAAGCGCTTAACTGCTGGTCTAGACGGCGCAAATGCCTTTCCAAACGGTCGAAGGGTTCTACCGAGTGAGTAGCATAAATAATTTTTCCGTGTTCTAAGTATATTAGCCAAGTGACAGAGTTACTTAATACATATAAGCAAGTACTGTCATGACAGTTGGATAAGTGACGTAATAAACTTAGAGACCGTAATTTAGTGAATGTGCCTATAATGTTCATCTGCTTGGAGTTTTTCCAGTAGATTAGCTATAATATCGGCAATATTGATATGTTGCTCGATACAGTTATTGTAATTTTTATATCTTTCTATAGCGAAATTCTAGAGACTGATATGCATATATGGTACAAGCAATAAAAAAGACAATGACTATTGTTTTGTTACATTTTACATAACTACCTTTTTTTTAGCAGTTCGTATAATTGCAATTTCATAAGTCAAACCATAGATATAATGTTGGTAGGCCAGTTGGTTTGCATCACTATTTCATCAAATGTACAAGTCTTCTATATGAAAAATTTAAGAAATTCAGGGCAGGGAATGAAAAAATTATTGTATTCTATATGTTTATTCGGGCAGAATTGCAAAGTTGATTACAACAAGCAATCCTTACAAAAGCTAAATTTTTTTTACTCAAGTTATTTATGCTAAATCAAAAACCGTTATTGTTGGTGTTCTTGCGGGAGCTGTATATTTAATTATTGTATATTTAATTATTTTTTATAAGCTATCGACTACCAGCGCTGAAGCCAACGGTACTTCCACACTTAGCATTCGCTCTTGTTACATAAGTTTTTAATTTGAGTCAAAACAACGCATTGGATACTAGTATAGCACAAACAGTTATGTCTGATACATTAAGACTTGATGAAGTTGTAGAGTTCGCTGAAAATCCAGAACCGAGGTGCCCGTGTGTACTGTTACTCGATACTTCTGGCTCGATGCAAGGTACGGCAATCAGTGCTTTGAATCAAGGATTACAAACGTTTAAAGAAGAGTTAGTAAAGAATAGTTTAGCAGCCAGAAGAGTTGAGGTCGCCATTGTAACATTTGATAGCAACGTCAATATCGTACAGGATTTTGTCACGGCTGATTTGTTTAATCCACCAACTTTATCGGCACAGGGTCTTACTACTATGGGCGCCGGAATTCATAAAGCTTTGGATTTGATTACGGAGCGCAAAAATCAGTACCGTACAAATGGAGTTGCGTACTACCGACCTTGGGTATTCATGATTACCGATGGTGAGCCGCAGGGAGAATTTGAAGACGTTATGGAACAAGCCGCCTTACGTTTACAAACGGATGAAACCAATAAGCGTGTTGCATTTTTTACCGTCGGCGTGGAAAATGCTAATATGATGCGGTTGGGTCAAATAGGCGTCAGAAGCCCTTTAAAACTCCACGGCTTAAATTTTGTGGAAATGTTTGTATGGCTTTCAGCAAGCATGTCAGCCGTATCACACTCCAAAGTAGATGAACAGGTAGCACTACCTCCTATTGGCTGGGGTTCTGTTTAACCGTATTAGTGGTTAAATACTTTACACAGCTGTTGCACGTGAATAACTATATGAATACTTTGAAGCAAATGGTTCACTGGCGGGTTGTTGCCGCTTCTGTATGTGGCACCAGTCACGTAAAGAATGAGCAGCTGTGTCAAGATGCACATCATTGGCAAATTTTGCCTGATAATATTTTAGTGGCGGCTGTTGCAGATGGCGCCGGCTCCGCCAGATTAGGTAAAATAGGGGCTATGGTCGCCACTGAAGCTGCTGTTGAAAGTATTTCGATGCAGGAGATAAATCGACGTGCGCTACTTAGTGATGATTTCGTTCGTTCGCTTTTAACTAGTGCGATGGTAGCAGCGAAAAAATCAGTCGAGGAAGAAGCCGAAGCTTCCTCATCGTCACCTCTAGACCTAGCGTCAACATTAATAGTCACCGTTGCCACACCAGAAGGTGTTGCTGTAGCACAAATCGGTGACGGTGTTGCCGTAGCTAAAGATTACCAGGGAAACTTACTTGCACTTACCATGCCTGATAGTGGTGAGTATATTAATGAAACCACTTTTTTGACCTCTTTTGATTCTATCGATACTGCACAACTACGTTTATGGCGCCAGCCAATTGTTAACGTTGGTGTATTAACAGACGGATTGCAAATGCTAGCGATTAATATGGCAGTAGGTGCTCCGCACAAGCCGTTCTTTTTACCGTTATTTGAATTTGTCGCGAATATCGATGATAAATCAATAGCAAAAGAGCAGTTAGTCAAGTTTTTGCGTTCGGAGCGAATAACACAGCGTACTGACGATGATTTAACCCTAGTTTTAGCAGCACTGCAAGACTAGTTAATGGCGCCCCTTAGAATGTGGCTAGAGTATGTGATGAGATTTATTTAATATTATTCCCCTATTGTAATCCTCGAAATGCAGGTACTACGTTGTCTTCCCAACCAACAAAATCTTACTCTCAACCTCACCGTAAGTTTGGGGCGTGGCGGTGAAGCATGTATATATACGATACCGACTGATGCCAACTTAGTAGCTAAGATTTATCACAAGCCAAAAGAGGAATACTACAGTAAGCTTTCCGTAATGCTTGCTCATCCTCCAGAAAACCCAACAGCTTGTTTAGGACATATTTCGATAGCTTGGCCAACTGAACTACTGCACTCAAACGACGGTAGTAACAGCATCATCGGATTTTTAATGCCGCGCATTCGAGGAATGCGCCCAATTATAGATTTTTATAACCCTAGAACTCGTCGTCAGCATTGTCCATTATTTAGCTACCAATATCTAGTTCGCACCGCACGCAATTTAGCCGCAGCTTTCGCAGCTTTACACGCACGGGGTTATTGTATAGGAGATGTCAATGAATCGAATATTTTAGTCAGCGATACAGCACTAGTGACGTTGGTTGACACAGACTCGTTCCAAGTTCGTGACCCCGATAACAATATAGTTTATCGCTGTCCGGTTGGCAAACCTGAATTTACTCCTCCAGAATTACAAAATCATACATTCGCGACTACCGACCGCATTGTTGCCCACGACTTATTCGGGTTGGGAGTGTTGATTTTTCAACTCTTAATGGAGGGTACACATCCATTTTCGGGTATTTACCAAGGCATCGGCGAACCACCAACATACGAAGCTCGAATTGCTGCGGGACACTTTACATATAGTCGCATATCTCGTGTACCTTATATTCCTACTCCCGTAGCTCCGCCTTGGGAGATGTTACATCCAGCTTTACAAGAATTATTTAGACGCTGCTTTGAAGAAGGACATCATAATCCATTGGTTCGTCCCAGCGCTGCAACTTGGCTGTTGACACTTACCGAAGTTGAAGAATCACTTATTACCTGTACGGTTAATCCTCAGCACCGTTATAGTAATCATCTACATAGTTGTCCGTGGTGCGAGCGCAAGTTGCGTCTTGGGGGTCGTGACCCATTTCCATCACAGCGAGCAGTAGCAGCAAAAGAACATTTACAAAATCATATTCCTCGTAAAAAACCGCGCGCTACCACTATTCCTCGCGCACCCATCTCAAATCTTCCCCTCTCCCACCTTAACTATCGGCCGACAAATACTCCTTATAATAGTACCTACTACAAGCCCGCAAAGAAATCGAGATATTATCCAGTCGTGTTTTGTTTGCTCGCGTTTGGTTTGCTGGGGTATCTTGATGTCATGATCAAATTTACGAGCCGTCCGTTTCAGAGCGAGAACTCTATAACGCAAACGCTCGTTACCCCACAACAAAGTAGTCGAGACAATCTTAGCTTTAGTGATTACTACAAACAAGGTTACGCCTTCTACACTGTAAAAAATTACGAGGAGGCTATTAGTAAATTTACAAAAGCGATTCAAAAATTACCTTCTTATGCTAAAGCTTACGTTAACCGAGGCAATGCTCACTTTAACCTCAAACAGTACGAAGCTGCTTTAGCTGACTATAATCAAGCAATTAAAATCAACCCAACTGAGACCAAAGCTTACATTAGTCGAGGAAACACTCGTTTAATCCTTGCTGAATACAGCAGTGACCCTGATAAAGACTATAAAGGCGCCATTACCGATTTTAACGATGCTATTCGTCTCAACCCGTCGGAAATCGAAGCTTTAATTCGACGCGGAATTGTACGCGCGCAGATTGCAAAGTACAGCGGGGAATCACAGGACGACTACAAAAAAGCCATCGAAGATTTTAACCAAGCGCTTAGTCTCAACCCGAAGCGTGCTGAAGCTTACTATCAACGTGGTTTAGTACGGTATCAAATCGCACAGTATAGCAGTGAATTCGACAAAGAATATCGACGCGCGATTAGTGATTTTGACGAGGCACTCAATATTAACCCACAAATGGCGAAAGTATATCTCAAGCGTGGTATCGTTCGCTATGAACTCGCGCAATATGGAGGTAAGCAGTCAGGTCAGTACCACATACAAGCTGTAGATGATTTACAGCGAGCTGCCAAGATTTCTCTCCAACAAGAAGATATGGAGAGTTATCAGCAAGCTTTGAGCAGTATTTGCGTGGTCATTGAAAATAAGTGCGACGCATTTTTTCAACACTCGAATATCTTAAACAAAACAAATCAGTAGATAAATTGCCGATATTTGTCTCAAACCCCTCTGGCACCCTTATTATTAGGAAATCTAGGGGGGTAATTTTGTACCACAAAAACTTTATATTTATTTTATACATATAATCTGGATATTGAAAGTCTTTACATTCTCTTCATACACTAAATAACGGCACCAGTGTAAACTTTTAAGTTGTACGTAACTTATATTACAAACATGAGAATTAATAATTAACAAATAATCATCAACAACATAGGATTTCTAAAAGATATCACCAGATAATTACTGATGATAATAGTGATGAATTAACTATACTTATTGCGCGTGTAAACATTGGTAGCACGATTCGGTATTCGTATTAATTCTATGAATTATTGATTAGCTATAAAGTCATTAATATCAAATATTAGTGAGTAAAAAGCTTTTTGGTTTTTTCATAGATAAAACAAGTTTATTTACCTTGGCTTTACACACAACTGTAGGAAATACGGTTAGATTATATACTTAGAAATCGAATAAACGACTGTTATTAATTCGGTAAGCACTTTTTAAAGTGCAAGCAAAATTAAATATTTAATAATTTACCTAATAATTTTTAGAGGGATTTCATGAAAGCAGTGATTTTGGCTGGGGGACTAGGAACACGTTTGAGTGAAGAAACAAGCGTTAGACCAAAGCCAATGGTAGAAATCGGTGGAAAGCCTGTTTTATGGCACATTATGAAAATCTATTCCGCTCACGGTATTAATGATTTCATAATTTGCTGCGGTTACAAAGGCTATGTTATCAAAGAATACTTTGCTAACTACTTTTTACACATGTCAGATGTGACATTTGACATGCGTTTTAACCAAATGAACGTACATGCAGGTAATGCAGAACCTTGGCGCGTTACCTTGGTTAATACAGGTGACAGCACCATGACAGGTGGAAGGTTAAAGCGAGTCAAAGAACACGTAGGTAATGAAACTTTCTGCTTCACTTACGGTGATGGTGTCAGCGATGTCAACATTACAGAGCTATTAAAATTTCATCAAGAGCAAAAAACACTAGCTACATTAACTGCGGTTCAGCCACCAGGTCGTTTCGGTGCAATAGTACTAGGGCAAGAACAAACTAAAATTTCCAGCTTTCGAGAAAAACCTGAAGGTGATGGAGCTTGGATAAACGGTGGATATTTTGTATTAGAACCAGAAGTTATTGATTTAATTTCTGATGACGCTACTATCTGGGAGCAGGAACCATTAGAGAAGCTCGCTGAAAAAGAGCAGCTGTCTGCCTACAAGCATCATGGTTTTTGGCAACCAATGGATACTTTACGAGATCGAAACTACCTCGAAGACTTATGGAACAAAAATAAGGCGCCTTGGAAAGCTTGGTAGGAAATTTCAACTTTTAACTCAGAAATTTTTCATTTTTTTGTTTTGCAGTTACAGGGTTATTATATCAATGTACGATTTCGCCATTATCGGTGGAGGTATTGTCGGTCTTTCTACCGCAATGACTCTAGGGAAGCGCTATCCGAATGCTCGGATTTTAGTTCTTGAAAAAGAAAATAATTGGGCATTCCACCAAACAGGAAATAATAGCGGTGTTATTCACTCTGGTGTTTATTACAAACCAGGAAGCTTTAAAGCTAAGTTTTGTCGTGATGGCGCCACTTCGATGGTTCAATTCTGCCAAGAACATAATATTGACCACGAAGTTTGCGGTAAGGTTATTGTCGCCACAAACGACCAAGAACTTCCTCGTCTCGAAAATCTCTACAATCGCGGCTTGGAAAATGGTATTAAAGTAAAACGAATCACACCCGAAGAAGTCAAAGAAATTGAGCCTCACGTCAAAAGCGTTGGTGGAATTCGTGTTTACTCTACTGGTATTGTTAACTACAAACAAGTTTGCCTAAAGTACGCAGAGATCATTCAACGCCAAGGTGGAGACCTGCGACTTAATACTAAGGTATTACGGATTGCACCAAGTGGTAAAAATCAAGTACTCGAAACTAATAAGGGCAGCTTTGAAACACGGTTTGTAATTAACTGTGCAGGATTACATAGTGATCGCGTTGCAAAACTTAATAATGTTGACCCGAAAGCGAAAATAGTACCTTTCCGTGGTGAATATTATGAACTCGTTCCAGAAAAGCGATATCTTGTTAAAACTTTAATCTATCCAGTCCCAAATCCTGATTTTCCATTTTTGGGTGTACACTTTACACGTATGATTGATAACAGCGTCCATGCAGGGCCAAATGCTGTTCTAAGTTTCAAGCGTGAAGGTTACACAAAGACTGATTTTGATCTACGGGATTTTGCAGAAGTCATGACTTTCCCAGGATTCTGGAAACTGGCAGCAAAACATGCGGACGAAGGTATTAAGGAAATTATTCGTTCCTTTAGTAAAGCTGCTTTTGTAAAAAGCTTACAACAATTGATCCCAGAAGTTCAGGCTTCAGATGTAGTTCCGACTCACGCGGGTGTACGCGCGCAAGCATTAATGGATGATGGCAAACTGGTAGACGACTTTTTGATTATTCATGGTCAAAACAGTATCAATGTATGTAATGCTCCTTCTCCAGCTGCAACCTCTTCACTCGAAATAGGGAAAGCAATCGTTGCTCAAATCCCAGAACAATCACATTTAAACACAGCAATCAAAGCATAGAAAGACACAAAAACATTAAGTAATTAATACAAAGGAATTAATGAACATGAAAGTACTTGTTACAGGAACCGAAGGTTACTTAGGCTCACTTCTTCCTACGCTGCTTTTTGAACGCGGACATGAAGTTATCGGTGTAGATATTGGCTACTACAAAGTTGGTTGGTTATATAACGGTACAGAAATCACTGCTAAAACTCTCAACAAAGATATTCGCCATATCAGTGCTGAAGATTTACAAGGTGTTGATGCAGTTGTTCACATGGCGGAACTCTCAAATGATCCCGCAGGTCAACTTGCACCTCACATAACCTACGATATTAACCACAAAGGCTCGGTACGTCTTGCCAAATTGGCAAAAGAAGTTGGAATTCGCCGTTTTGTTTACATGTCTTCATGTAGCGTATACGGTGTAGCAACTGAAGGAGACGTTACAGAAGAATCTCCGGTTAATCCTCAAACAGCTTATGCTGAGTGCAAAACGTTAGTAGAGCGTGATGTGGCGCCACTTGCTTCGGATGATTTTTCGCCTACATTTATGCGGAATGCCACAGCTTTCGGAGCTTCACCTCGGATGCGGTTTGACATCGTGTTAAACAACTTGTCGGGACTAGCGTGGACAACAAAAGAGATCAAAATGACAAGTGACGGTACTCCTTGGCGCCCACTTGTTCATGCTCTGGATATTTGTAAGGCAATTGTTTGCGCGTTAGAAGCACCGCGCGACATTGTTCATAATCAAATATTTAATGTTGGTGACACTTCAAATAACTACCGCGTTAAAGAAATTGCCGAAATTATTGCCGACATTTTTACAGGTTGTAAATTAAGCTTTGGTGAAAATGGCGCCGATAATCGTAGCTACCGAGTATCATTTGAGAAAATCAACACGGTATTACCTGGCTTTAAATGCGATTGGAATGCTCAACGTGGCGCCCAGCAGTTGTACGATTTGTTTAAGCAAATTGATATGACTGAAGAAACTTTCACATCTAGAGGTTTTACTCGATTAAAACAGCTTGAATACTTAATTCGTACTCAGCAAATCGACAACAATTTCTTTTGGGTGAAAAACAGTTAATGTTAAAGGTCGTAACAAGCTTGCAATAAGTTCGTAATACGGGTGCAATCTTCTTATTGTAAGTTTGTAATAAGCACAGCAGTAAGCACTTTAGTACTTGTCTAAAGAAAGCAGTAAAGTGCTTAAAATAACGATCTAATTCACATCTACTTATCAAGGGGCAAACTTATGGCAAAGGCGCAATGTCGATTCAACGGTCAACCACTTCAATACACATTTGTTGACTTAGGCATGTCCCCTTTAGCAAACTCTTATCTGAATTCAGACCAACTTAACCAAGCTGAGAAGTTCTACCCTCTCCATGCTTACGTTTCTGAAGACACATTATTAGTTCAACTTGAACAATTTGAAACTCCAGATAATATCTTTAGCGATTATGCTTACTTTTCTTCATACTCAGAAAGCTGGTTGAAACATGCCAAATCTTACACCAATCTCATGGTTGAAACATTTGGTTTCAACCACAACAGTCAAGTGATCGAAATCGCTAGCAACGACGGCTATCTTCTTCAATATTTTCAAGAAAAGGGTATTCCTGTATTAGGTATTGAACCCGCTGCTAATATTGCAAAAGTTGCTCAGGAAAAAGGTATTCCTAGCGTTGTTAAATTCTTTGGTGTTCAAACTGCAAAAGAACTAGTTTTACAAGGTAAGCAAGCAGATTTACTGTTAGGAAACAACGTTTTAGCGCATGTACCTAACTTAAATGACTTCATCGCTGGGATGAAAATTATCCTCAACAAGAGCGGTATTCTCACAATGGAGTTTCCCCACGTTCTACAACTTATAGAACAAAATCAGTTCGATACAATATATCACGAACATTTCTCTTATTTTTCTTTCTTAACGGTTGAAAAGATTTTTGCCGCACATAACTTGACGTTATTCGATGTTGAAGAGCTACCAACACATGGCGGTTCGCTACGAATATACGCAAAGCATGACACTGCTGTATTTCCTGCTATTAGCGAACGGGTTTACCAACTTAAACAAAAAGAATTTGCTGCTGGACTCGATAAAATCGAAACTTATATAACTTTCGGTGAAAAAGTTAAAGCGACCAAGCGAAAACTTTTAAATTTTATGCTGTCAGCGAAAGCTGAAGGTAAAACCATAGTAGGATATGGGGCGCCTGCAAAAGGCAACACATTATTAAATTACTGCGGTATTGGTACTGATTTTATTGATTACACCGTAGACCGTAACCCTCACAAACAAGGTTTATATTTACCTGGTACTCATATACCAATTCTTCATCCTGACACAATTCAACATACTAAGCCTGATTACGTTCTAATTTTACCTTGGAATCTTAAGGAAGAAATTATGGAACAAATGGCATTTATTGGTGAATGGGAAGGAAAGTTTGTTGTTCCGATTCCAGAGGTAACAATTATACCTTCTCACGCACGTCAACTGCTGTTATCAGCATAGAGATTTTACTTTCAGTAGTAGGTGGGGCTATGCCCTACTTACATTTATCCTTATATATTATATAATCTAAACCCGATGAACTCTAAATTACTGACAATAGCAATTCCAACTTACAACCGTGCCCAATCGCTTGATAGGCAAATAGCTTGGCTCGTCGATGCTATTAAAGGTTTTGAAACAGATTGCGAAATATTAGTTTCTGATAACTGCTCAACAGATAATACTCCAGAGATTGTAAAGAAATGGCAAAGTCAAGTTAGTAATATTACCTTTAGATATAATAGAAATGATACAAATTTAGGAGTATTAAAAAATGTTAGCCATTGCTTGAAAGCTGCGACAACGAAATACGTTTGGACTATTGGTGACGATGACCCAATTCAAACTCGCGCTGTTAGCTACGTTTTGAAGCGAGTCAAAGAACAAGAAGATATTTCGTTAATATTTCTAAATTTCTCTGGGCGTAATCAAATTACTGGTGAAGACATTCATCCACCTACCATTATTGGAAATCGCTGGTTTGACGCGAATGCTGATGATGGAAATGGTGATAGTAAAGCAATTTATGAACATTGCTTTGAGAAAAGCATCGGTGCCGTAATTTTCTTAACTGCAACAATTTATAAAACTGAGCTTGTCAAAAAAGCGCTCAATTATTGGCCAGATGCTGAAAATAACTGGATATTTTTAGCTTACTTAGCTGGATATTGTGCAGCAAGAGGTAGAATTATTGTCACTACAGACAACTTCATGGAATGTGTTGTTGGTGTTAGCTACTGGCAAAAAGATCCAAAATCAGCGTTGCTAATGCAGTACAAGCATACACCAGAAGTAATAATTAAATTAGAGGAAACTGGATATTCTAAACAATTTTGTCGGCGGATGATACTGCAGTCACTTAGAGAAGCTAATCTCAAAGTACTTTTAGGCGCCGCTCGTCGATGGCCTTTCTATACGCTCAAGATAGTAATTCCTTTTTGGATTTTAGTAGCACTGTCCGCTTTACAGTTAATCAAGCTTAATAAAGCTTCAAATAAGAAAGAATCAGATCAATTACAAATCAATGCAAGTGCTAGTAATTAAATTAATTTCAAGGCGCGCGCATTGATGATGTGTTGTCAAACTATACTTGGAAAATGTCATGCTCAAGGCAATTACACAAAAATTTAATGTCTTAAAATCAGAACTTGACTATCGAGTGGCACTTTCAAATCATGCACCTAAGCTACCTGCTCTTGAAGAAAAAGATGCTGATATTGTACGTGTACTCTTAACTGAAGGAGTTTGTCAAACTTCGCTCGACGAATTGGGACTTAGTTCATCTCTAGAACTACTTCGCGCGTCGTCCGCATATCTAACTCAGATGGTGTCACCACAACTAGGCAGCAAGGGTCAAAAATTACCGCAAATCTATACAGTAACTGATATTTCTGAATTTTCGCGCTGGGGTAACGAGGAAAGGTTGCTTAATATTATAGAAAATTATATTGGTTTACCAGTCGCATTTCAGGGTGTACACTTACGTAAGGATTTTCCAAACGAAGACCAGTTTGGCACCTTATTATGGCATAAAGACTCTGAAGACCGTCGTATTATTAAAGTTTTCGTATATTTAAATGACGTAGAGCCAGAACACGGACCATTTGAATATGTACCTAGAAATTATACTCGACTATATAACCTAAATTACTATCAAACCTATTATCAATTATGGCGGTCAGGTTATTTAGGTATTGAAGATAAAACTCTCGATTCTATTATTCCTAGGTCAGCTTGGAAATCGTGCCCAGGAAAAGCGGGTACAGTTTTACTAGCAGATACAAAAGCAATTCTCCATCACGGTACGCTACGCACTAAAGAACGTTCGGCCTTGTTTTACGTTTACACAGCCAATCCGCCAAAAAATCCTCAAGATTGTACACAATATTGGGATGATACTTTTGCGAAACCAAAACCGATTGAACAAGGCATAGCTTTTTGACGAAATAGTTTCGTTAGTAGAAACCGAACTGTATGCACCAATATTATAAAGAAACATTAATTCTTTACAATTTGCAAATATTTAAGTAATTGTACAGAATAACAATATCGTTTTGAGGTAGTATTTTTTTATGATTTTTAAAGAAACCGAGCTTCAAGGTGCATTCACAGTTGACCTCGAAGAAAAACACGATCACCGTGGTTTTTTTGCTCGCACGTTCTGCGCTCAAGATTTTGAGCAGCATGGATTAAAACCTGTTGTTGCTCAGTGTAACTTGTCCTATAACTATAAAAAAGGAACGTTACGTGGGATGCACTATCAAGTGGCGCCCGCAGAAGAAACAAAGTTAGTGCGGTGTACATCTGGCTCAATTTACGATGTAATCATCGATATGCGTCCGGAGTCGCCAACATTTTTACAGCATTTCGGAGTGGAACTCAGCGCAAATAATCGACGTGCGCTCTACATTCCAGAAATGTTTGCTCATGGTTATCAAGCGCTTACCGATGATGCAGAAGTTGTGTATCAAGTCGGTGAGTTCTACACTCCTGGTTACGAGCGCGGCTTACGTTATAATGACCCATTTTTTAATATTCAATGGCCTTTGGAAGTTACCGAAATTTCGTCCAAGGACATGAACTGGCCTTTGTTACGCGCAACGGTTGTAGGCGGCAGTGTTTAGTTAACTCCAAATCAAAATTTTTTCTGAAATTTTTTCTTGTGGGATGGGCAGCAAAGCCCGTTCCGACATCAGGGGCATCCTGCAAGTCCTATACTAAGGGCATTTTGCACGTCCGAATAACTAAAGGCGTCCTCGCCCGTCCCATACTAGAGGCATCCTGCATGTCCAATACTAAGGGCACAAAAAGTCCGTCCTAATATATATAAGGGCGGGCAAGGATGCCCACCCCACAAGATGGTTAGTGATTGATCTAATTAGTAGGGTTAGTTAATTCGGGGTGGAAAATGTTAGGAATCACAAGTAAAGTAGGTAGATTGTTCTCTCTAGTTTCTAGAAAAATTAGCGCACGCATCGAATATATTAGCAAGTTAAAAGTTATTTCGCTGAAGCCGCAAACTCCATCTATCGGAAATATGCTGCTTTCTTATCGAATTGAACCATTTCTTTTACAGGCAGCAGGCAAACCTATTCCGAATGATCAAAGTTGGAACTGGGAATGTTTGATAATTGCTCAAACTTTTTTGGATATAGGCTACAGCGTTGATGTAATTCAGTTCCACAACGAAGAATTTCGCCCTACTAAAAAATATGACTTTTTTATCGACATCCGCCATCGTCTTGAATCTTTGGCGCCTGTCCTTGACCCTGACTGTATAAAAATACTGCATGTTGATATTGCCAACATGATGTTCCGTAACTTAGCTGAGTATAAAAGACTTTATGACTTGCAGCAACGACGTGGTATCACCATGCATCCACAACGCTACGAGGAAATTAATTTAGGTATTGAAAATGCCGATTACGCAACAGTACTAGGTAATGACTTTACCTGTGGGACGTTTGCGTATGCTCAAAAGCCGATGTATCAAATTCCAATTTCCTCCGCTGTAGTTTGTCCTTGGGCAGAAGATAAAGATTTTGAAGCTGTAAAAAAACGGTTTTTATGGTTTGGAAGTAATGCTTTAGTACTAAAAGGTTTAGATTTAGCTCTCGAAGCGTTTGCTCAAATGCCTGATTATCATTTAACAGTTTGTGGTCCGGTCGATAGCGATAAAGTATTCGAGCGTGCCTATCATAAGGAATTATATGAAACTCCTAATATTCACGCTTACGGGTGGATTAACGTTGGTAGCCAAGATTTCTTAGATTTGACGAAAAATACTTTAGGACTAATTTATCCTTCAGCTTGTGAAGGACAAGCAGGTGCTGCTATTACCGCGATGCAAGCTGGGTTGATTCCAGTTCTGAGCTATGAAACAGGCGCCGATGTGTATGATTTTGGTGTAATTCTCAAAGACTGCTCGATTGAAAAGATCAAGGCAGCAATTCAATCGGTATCTAACCGACCAGCGGAAGAACTCAAAACAATGTCTCACAAGGCATGGGAGTATGCAAGAAACAATCACACCAAAGAACACTTTGCAATTGCTTACCGTAATGCCATAAAAGACATTATTCGGATTCGTAGTATAACAGAAAAGTCTGGCAACCCAGAACAATCAGATAAATCATTAGCCGGTGCTATCCCCATATAAACCCGATTTCTGTAAACTTAGAAGACTTAGGAGAATAGTGTGATAATTGTTGACACCGCCTTACAAGCTCGTCACGAAGCAGGTAATCCTGTTAGAGTTGGAATGATTGGTGCGGGATTTATGGGACGAGGAATTGCTAATCAAATTGCTAATTCAGTTCCTGGTATGGAATTAGTAGCAATCTCGAATCGAAATCTCGATGCTGCCAAGCGGGCGTATTCTGAAGCAGGGATTGAAAATTTAAAAACTGTAGCAACCGTAACAGATTTAGAAGACACAATCAAGAGTGGAGGGTATGCTGTCACCGAAGATGCGATGCTATTGTGCCGTGCAGAAGGAATTGATGCACTAATCGAAGTAACTGGTGCCGTTGAATTTGGCGCCCACATCGTGATGGAAGCGATAGCAAATCGCAAGCACGTGGTAATGATGAATGCCGAGCTTGATGGCACGATTGGCGCAATTCTAAAAGTTTACGCTGATAAAGCTGGTGTAATTTTAACAGCTTGCGATGGTGATCAACCAGGCGTACAGCTAAATCTATACCGTTTTGTTAAAAGTATCGGCTTAACTCCACTGTTGTGCGGTAATATAAAGGGCTTGCAAGACCCCTATCGTAACCCAACTACTCAAGAAGCATTTGCGAAACGCTGGGGACAAAAACCTAGTATGGTGACAAGCTTTGCAGATGGAACCAAAATATCGTTTGAACAGGCAATCGTCGCAAATGCTACAGGTATGAAGGTTGCCAAACGCGGTATGTTAGGGTATGACTTTACTGGTCATGTCGATGAAATGACATCGATGTACGATGTTGACCAACTTAAAGAATTGGGAGGCATTGTTGATTATGTCGTTGGCACCAAACCTGGCCCAGGTGTATTTGTGTTTGGCTCCCACGATGATCCAAAACAGCAGCACTACTTGAACCTTTATAAATTAGGTGAAGGTCCACTTTACAGTTTTTACACCCCTTATCACCTCTGTCACTTTGAAGTTCCCCTCTCCGTCGCGCGCGTCGTTCTTTTCAGTGACTATATATTGGCGCCAAAAGGAAAGCCATTAGTCGATGTCGTGACTACTGCCAAAATTAATCTTAAAGCTGGTGAAACGTTAGATGGTATCGGTTATTACATGACATACGGACAGTGTGAAAATTCAGAAGTTGCTCAACAGCAAAAATTATTGCCAATGGGTTTAGCGGAAGGATGTCGTCTAAAGCGTGATATTGCGAAAGACCAGGTACTAACTTATGATGATGTAGAGTTACCCCAAGGTAGACTTTGTGACAAATTGCGTACTGAACAAGATGCATACTTTGCACAAAGAACAATGGCAACTGTTGGATAACCTAATGAAGGATAGCTTCATTCAATTGAAGTGAAATTTACGCAGTGTAGCGAATAATTTACATTTGGCAGTCGAAATTTAAAATCTCTGTAAATATATTGCGAAGAATGAGCTTAAATACTTTGAGTGCCCATATGATAATTACATCGCTACCTACTGCTAATTCCAACTAATTTAAAATTTAGTTAAAGCTCGGTATAGTAAAATAGTTCTAAAGTACTGGATGCACTGCTAGCTGCATCCGAAAGCTTTATTTGGGAGGAAGAGAGTTTACATAACTTAAAACTGTTAATAACCTCTTAGATATTTCCCATTAGATATTTTCCAATTATTTATCAATTATTCACCTATTGTTTACAAAACCTTTACTTAATATCCTATAGAAATATAAAAACTTTTTGTATTATAAAAGTCAGTCAAATCTATTATTTAATAATTTGTGATATTAACCAAAGCATAATTTATACAATTGTCAGGGAACTATTATGAAAATTGCTCTTGTCCATGATTACTTAACTCAGTGCGGTGGGGCAGAGCGTGTGTTTGAGTTACTTTGCAAGCGCTATCCCAAAGCTGATATTTTTACTTCTGTATACGACCGTGAACGAACAATTGATTTGGGAGAGAGAGCAGTTAACACTACTTTCTTACAAAATATTCCCGGCGCCGCTAAATATTTTCGGCTAATGGCGCCTCTATATTTTCCAGCGTTTCGGTCGTTAGATTTACAGTCTTACGACTTAATTATTAGCAGTAGCACAAGCTTTGCAAAAGCAGTACGGAAAAGACCGGACGCACGTCATATTTGCTTTTGTCATAATGTGACGCGCTTTCTGTGGGATACCGAAACTTACTTACGTGAGTACGGAGACTATCGTTACTTTGCTCCTCTCATTGAACAAATTTTTGATTACATGCGTCGTGTTGATTTGACATACGCACAAGAACCAGACCTGTATATAGCAAATTCGAGCGTAGTAGCTCGTCGAATTCAAAGCATTTACAGTAAGAGAGCAATAGTAGTCAACTATCCAATCGATACAAGCAAATTTCTGTTCTCGAATAGTAAGGACGATTACTATCTTGCCTCGGCGCGGATGATTAGCTACAAACGCCTTGATATAATAGTCGAAGCTTTTAATTGGTTAGGGTGGCCACTATTGATATCAGGCAACGGGCCGGAGCGGGAACGCTTAAAATCAAAGGCATTGAAAAATATTGAGTTTGTCGGACACGTTACTGATGCCGAGCGTACTCAGTTGTTTGCAAATGCAAAATCGGTTATCGTTGCAGCATTGGAGGATTATGGACTAGTTCCAGTCGAAGCGAATGCTAGTGGAACCCCTGTAATTGCTTTTGGTGCGGGTGGAGTATTAGACACCCAAGTACCAGGCAAAACTGGTGTGTTCTTTAAGCGGCAAACGCCTGAATCCTTACAAACAGCGCTTTTAGAATCCAGGGATATCTATTGGGATTATGAAAATATCCGCGAACACGCGGTATTGAATTTTTCAGAACAAGCGTTTTTTGGCAAGGTCGAAAAAGTCATCGACCAAGCATGTAGCTCGTATCAATTATCTAACACATTTAATTGATTTGTTCGCTGAGGGAAACTTACGTGATTCAGACCACAGTCAATCCAGTTTTAAATTCCGGAACTGACAATGACCCAGGATATGGGCAGTTGTTGTCAGTTTTAGTACGCAGACTTCCTTGGTTCTTGGCAGTCTTTTTATCATCACTTGCCATCGCTGGTTTTATTACTAAGAAAACGGCGCCAACTTATAAAAGTTCGATGCAGTTCTTGGTAGAACCAAACTATCAAGCAAAAACACAGTCAGGTGATGCCACACAAACTCAACAAAACCAATTTACTGACCCAAGCGTTCAGGTAGACACAGCAACACAGCTTAACTTGATGCGAAATACCGAGCATATTGAGAGAGCTGTGAAGGAACTCGAACGTGAGTATCCAGGTATTACTATCGGTGATATTAGAAAATCTTTAGCACTTTCTCAAGTTAAGGAAAAAGACGATAACCAGGCTACGAAAATTTTTCAGATAGAATACACAGATAAAGATAAAGTTAAAACGCAGCGAGTCTTAGAGGTGCTGCAAAAAGTTTATCTTGATTATAATAAAGAGCAGCAGAAAGACCGCTTAAAAAGAGGTTTGAAAGTAATCAACGAGCAGTTGGAAAAAGTACGCAAAGAGCTTGCTGATTCAGAAACTAGGCTTTTAAGGTTCCGCAAAACTCAAAATTTAACTGACCCAGAATCCGAAGCAAAAACACTTGAGCAATCTTTAACGACTCTTCAACAAGATGGACGCAACATCCGCGCGCAGTATCAAGAAGCAGTCGCGCGTTACGAGTCGTTACAGGAGCAACTCAAGCGTACTCCCCAAAATGCGCTTGTTTCCGCGCGGTTAAGTCAATCTACACGTTACCAAGCACTGCTCAACGAAATTCAGAAAACTGATTTAGCACTTGCGAAACAGCGACTGATATATACAGACGAAGCTCCGACTGTTAAAAAGCTAATTGAGGAAAGACAGCAACAACAGCAGCTTTTGCAGCAAGAAGTTGGCTCAACTTTGGGAGGAAATGTAAGTGCAGCTAATCTAAATCCACAAAACCTTCGCTCTCAAGGTAACGACAGTCAGATAGACCTTAACTTAGCTGGTAAACTAGTTGAGTCTCAAACCGATATATTAGGGTTACAAGCGCGTTATCAAAGTCTTGGAGAAAAAGAGCAACAATTACGTAATGATTTAAAACGATTCCCAGCGCTTTTAGCGGAATATAACCGTTTACAACCGCTTGTACAACTTAACCGCGAACGCTATAATCAGTTGCTGAAAACTGAACAGCAACTTCGACAAGAGCTTGATAAAGGTCAATTTGACTGGAAAGTCGTGGAAAAACCTCAACAAGGTGCCTTTATGGGTCCTTTGCTCCAGCAAAACCTATTGTTAGGTGGAGTTGTGGGATTGATTTTAGGAGGAGTTGCCGCTGCGATTCGCGAAGCTTCTGACGATTCGGTTCACACTACTGCTGAATTAGAAAAACAAATAGCAATACCCTTATTAGGAGCTACACCTAAACTTCCACCTGCTAAAAACAGGGAATCTGTAATCAAACTACCCTTTGGTAAACCAGAAGTTTCGTCACCTTGGACAATTCAGGTACTGCAATCTCCTCCACGCTGGGAATCCTTGGATTTAATATTCAAGAATATCGAACTTTTGAACACGGTTACAGCCCTTAAGTCATTGATGGTGACAGCAGCGTTACCTGATGATGGAAAGTCAGCTTTGTCATTAGGATTGGCAATGAGTGCCGCGCGTTTGCACAAACGAGTATTATTAATAGATGCAAATTTACGCGAGCCAACTTTACACAAACAACTCAACCTGCCTAACGAACAAGGACTTTCTAGCTTACTTGCCAGCGATATCGATTTACCAAATCAAATTAGTATCCAATCTAGTGGTTCATCTTATATAGATATATTGACATCCGGCCCTATACCTGCTGACCCTGCCCACCTTCTCAGTTCACCCCGGTTCCAGCAATTGATGGCAAAATTCGAGGAAAACTACGACTTAGTACTCGTTGATGCACCTCCAATTTTGGGATTAGTCGATGCATTGCTTGCTGGTTCAGCTTGCCGCAGTACCGTTATGGTAGCGAGCATCGGTCGGGTTACTCGTGGTCAACTTACTCAAGCAACAGCGATGTTGAGCAAATTAAACTTGATTGGGGTTGTTGCAAATGGTGTATCAAGCTCTGTAGCCACATATATTCCCTATGCTGCTCAACAGCAACGTTTAGCTTTGAAACAAGCTGAAAATTAATAGCTAAATAACAAACCAACCAAATATTTGGTTCTACCGTAGAGACGTGACATGTCACGTCTTTTTTATTTTATTATTTTATAGAATCGCTAACATAAAAGCGTAAAAATCCATTCATAATCCTTCAACTAAGTAAACATTCGCTTAATTCCCATATAGGCAAATTAAGATTTAATTAACTTGAATATTTTACTGTGCTAGAATAACAGTGTAACTACTTATCCTTTATAAAAATACAGGACGCAAAATTCATCATAGCTTAATAATCAAAGCAAAAAAGTCGATTGTGCTTGAAGAGTAAATGAAGAATTTAATTGTGATCTAGTTATCTTTACGAATTCTTATATCCTAGATATTAAATCTACTTCCAAAAATAAGAATGGACACATTAAAAGTATCTTCAACTTGTGCAAATGCATTTTGTGCATAATTTAATGATTATATATATATATATATAAATATATAAAATGCATTGATGATGTGGATTAAAGAGGTCGTGTTAACGCTCTCCAATCACACCTGTAATTTTTGGTAGTTTTTCAGCCCGCACTAAGATGCTCCTCGTGACTCAAAGGGCATTGGCCTTTGATATTACGTTAGCAATCTACCACCATAAAATGAAAAAGCGTTATGACAATATCTACTATTCGGGATTTAGAAAATAGTTTAATCCAAAGCCAAGAGGAAGAACGCACGTCTTACTGTACACTTGCTTGGCGCCGTGGTAAGTTGCTAGTTAGATCTGCTGGAAAAGTTCATCAACCATACTTGCCAGCAACTCATGAAAAAGAATCCTTGGTTGAGTGTCTCAAGCATTCTCCAGTAGATTTAGTTTGCATTGACCCAAAACTGGGTGAAGCAAGGGTGAAATTCTGGGCTGATGCCACTTGTTCTGCGGGTAAGCCAATATTTTTAAATATTCGGTCTGCTCAAACACAGCAAAATACTTTGAGTAAATGGCTAATCTTCTTGATTAATTGGGTTGTTGCCTTCGTGTTTATAGCCGCCGCTAGTCCAATAATGCTTGTATTAGCTGTAAGTTTGCGAGTTTACTTCAAAGAACCAGTGTTTTCGTTTAGTTGGTATGTTGGAAAGCGAGGTAAATTATTGCGTGCGATTAAATTCCGTACAAACATTGCTACTAATCAGACAAAGATTAACAGAGCCAGTAGCTGTGAAATTTGTTTAGAACAAAATAATAGGTCTTTAATGATACATTTGCTATACTTGGTAAATAAATATGGTATAGACAATCTACCCTTATTATTTAACGTGTTACGTGGAGAAATGAATTTAAGCGCGCAGCACTGCTGTTCTATTGAAGATGCAGTAAACTTAAGCAGGGAAGACCAAAGACAATTAAATCATGTTCCAGGCATCATAAGTTTGTGGCAAGTTAAAACTCAAACAAACGTTTTGCGTCTAGATCGTCAAATACTTTAGCTTTCATGTCTAAGGTAGTTATATTCATACGCTAAGAACGAAAAATCTATGCATCTCAAATTATCTAAGCTGCCTAATGAAGTATTGAAAGCTTCCAAGTTTTGGCAAAAAAACTATTATATCTTGCGTGAATTTAAACATTTCCGCAAGATAACGGTTTCAGCGATAATATTTACTTTATTTGCTGCGGTGTTTGAAGGGGTAAGCATTAGCTTTTTACTTGCATTTTTGCAAAGTTTAACTACTCCAAATGCACCTGTTGAGGAAACGGGGATTGTTGGTAAGATTGCGATATCAATCTTAGGGAATAATCCATCGCCAAATAACCGTCTTTATTTAATATCATTTTTGATATTACTAAGTACTTGGATACGCGCTGGCTTCAACTACTTTGCAGGAATCTATACAGAAAAGTCTCAACTAATTCTTGCTGACCGTTTGCGAAAGCAAATTTTTGAACAGTTACAAGCTTTTCCGCTATCGTACTTTACTGAAGCTCGTTCCGGAGAAATCATCAATACATTGACGACAGAAGTTGAACGACTCAAGCAAGTATTCAGCGCAATTGCTTTTATATTAACACGTGCGTTAGTAATAGTTGTTTATTTCATTTGCTTATTTTGTATATCTTGGCAGCTTACAGTCATATGTATTTTCGTCTTTTCATTGTTAGCTGTTGGATTAACAACTTTAAACCGACGAGTTAGAGAAGCAAGCTTTGGTATTTCTGAAGCTAATGGATTATTCAACTCAAATGCGCTTGAGTTTATTAATGGTATTCGCACGGTTCATGCTTTTGGTACACAAAATATTGAACGTCAGCGGTTTTATCAAAACAGTACAAACCTACTAAATGCATCAATTAAAGTCACATACGCTTGGACATTGGTCAAACCAATAGCCGAATGTATAATAATGACCGTTCTTATCTGTTTAATTATAATTTCGTTTACCAAGTTTACAATTCCTGCATATTCATTATTAACATTCTTTTTTGTATTAGTGCGGGTAACACCTAGTATTCAAGATTTAAACGGTACTTTAGCTTTTGTAAGTACATTAACAGGTTCGTTGGAAAATATTAAGGCTTTATTAAGAACTGAAGATAAAAGCTATTTCGTGAATGGCAAACTTGAATTTAATGGGTTAAAACATTCAATTGATTTTGTATCAGTAGATTTTGGCTATAACCACAATAAATTAATTTTGCGAAATATCAAGTTAACAGTAGAACGAGGTAGAACAACAGCGTTAGTTGGGAATTCAGGCGCCGGTAAAACAACTCTAGCTGATTTGATACCACGTTTTTATGACCCAACTGAAGGACAAATATTTATTGATGGCATTGACTTGCGAATGCTTGATGTGAAATCTTTTCGTAACAAGATGGCAGTCGTTAGTCAAGACACGTTTATTTTCAATACTTCTGTACGCGAAAATATTGCCTATGGTAAACGTGACGCGACAGATGAAGCTATTAGAGAAGCAGCTCGAAACGCAAATGCGCTCGAATTTATTGAAGCAATGCCTAATGGTTTCGATACTATACTAGGCGAACGTGGAGTAAATTTATCTGGTGGACAAAGACAGCGAATTGCTATAGCTCGCGCGCTTCTACGTGACCCAGAAATTTTAATTTTAGACGAAGCAACTAGCGCATTAGATTCTGTGTCCGAACGTTTGATTCAAGAATCTCTAGAGAAACTTTCGGCTGGTAGGACTGTAATTGCTATTGCCCATCGACTTTCCACAATTGCCAAAGCAGATAAAGTTGTTGTTCTAGAAGCTGGGTGTATAGTCGAACAAGGTATGTACGAAGATTTACTTAAATTACGTGGCAGCCTTTGGAAATATCATCAAATGCAGCATTAACTTCCTTTAATTAAAGATGACGAAACCTCCTCTGTTTTGAAACGTGGGAGGTAATTTATTGTGAATTAAAATAGATTGATAGATTGTATAGTTTTGATGTTGATTTTATACAGATTAATTAAGTTGTCATAGATGTAAAATAATTGTGCTAAATTTTTAATTACAGTCGATAAGTTTGCCGAAAAATTAAGGCTTACAGGCACTTTTAGTTTAAAAACTCTCTTTAGCACGCGCTTTGTACGCAAGAGCCTTCTATTCGAGGTCGGAACGAGCTTATTATTTCGCGCGATTTTTGATGAAAAATGTTTTATATGGTGTTTGTCAGTCAGTTAACGCAGATAATGTGCTTGCTGATTAATATTTAATTTAAAAGTTGGCTTTTTGTTGGAAATGCGCGCGTTTTTAACAAAAAACCAACAGTTAATTTACGCATAATACAGTTATCTTTATGAATAAGCCACACTTTGATTATTTAACTGTTGCACCCGTTCCCGCAGGAGTAAAACGCCCACTTTGGTCGGTAATGATACCCACCTACAACTGTGCTGAACTTCTACGTGAAACATTAACAACTGTGTTGATGCAAGACCCAGGTGCTGATGTCATGCAAATTGCAGTAGTTGATAACCACTCGACTAAAGATGATCCTGAAGCTGTTGTCAAAGAACTTGGCTCATATCGCGTTGAGTTCTACCGTCAACCGAAAAATGTGGGTAGTATCAACAACTTCCAGACCTGTTTGGAACTATCTCGTGGAAAGCTGATTCACTTACTACACAGTGATGATTTGCTTCAGTATGGTTTTTATGAAAAGCTGGCAAAGCCTTTTGACAAACACCCAAACCTTGGTGCAGCGTTTTGTCGTAGCGTATTTGTAGACCAACACTTGAATCAGGAAGGATTCTCCAGTTTAGAACTACCCGAAAGCGGCATTCTACCTTCTAGCTGGATTGTCGAACTTGCTAAACAGTGCCGAATTTCAGTACCTTCATTAGCAGTAGTGCGCCGCGAAGTCTACGAAACTATTGGCAGTTTCGACACTAGATGTGGTATCAGCGCAGATTGGGAGTTGTGGGTAAGAATATTCAAAAACTACTCCATCTGGTTTGAAACTGAACTTTTGGCAATGTGGCGCCGACACTCAGGTTCGAGTAATGCAACAAATGCAAAGAATCCTATCTTTATTCAAGAAAACTTCAATACAGTGAATGCGATTTTGGCTCAAGTTCCAAATGAAGTACACCGCAAAATTGCCAAAAAAATGCGACAAAATTGTGCATTTTTAGCTCTGGAATCAGCAGAATGTGAATTCAAGAAAGGAGATACCCGCAAAGCATATGCTCTTCTGAAGCAAGGACTTACATACAGTTCCTCCTATAAAGTCATGATGTCTAGTAGTCGGATTCTTTTGCAAAACGCCTTTTTAGCTTTGTTGGATCGACGTATTCGTGCATCCAATGGCAGTCTTACTTGATTGTAGGTTGGGTCTGGTAATACCTGTGCCCTAGCATTAATATAAAATTTAATATTTAACGTTTTATTCTTTACACAAATTTTGTATATGTGAAGGTATTGTTTAGATACGTATTTGTGACTAATCAATCTTCACAAAAACGCATAAACTAAAAAGAGCCAATCGTTAGTTAAGCGTCAGGGTATTCTCATATTATGACAATCACAGACGATGTGACAACGCAACAACCACTAGTTAGCGTTATTACTCCTACTTACAACCGCCCAGAGTATCTTAAACAAGCACTATCAAGTGCAGTTGCACAAAAATACCGCAATATTGAAATTATTGTTTCTGATAATTGCAGTTTGGAAAATCCTCAGTCATTGGTGGAGTCTTTTAACGACTCGCGAATTCGATTCTCACGCAATGACAGCAATATTGGCATGTTCGCTAACACAATAGGCGCCTTTAAAATGGCACGAGGTAAGTACGTTGCCTGTTTACTTGATGATGATATGTGGGAGGCAGACTTTCTTGAGAAGCTCGTTCCCCCTCTTGAAGCTAATCCTGATTTAACATTGGCTTTTTGCGACCATTATATTATGGATGCAGATGGAAAAATAGATCACGCTGAAACACAACAGAATTCTACCTTTTATAAACGGGCTAATCTACAAGAAGGAATTTATAAACCGTTTTATAAATTGGCACTGGTAGATAAAGCTGTATCCACTGCTACAGCAGCTGTAATTCGTCGCGATGCTATTAATTGGGATAGCGTTCCATCTGAAGTAGGAGGTTCTTGGGATATTTATTTAAACTATCTTGCCTGTCATTTAGGTCACGGTGCTTATTACTATCCAGCAAAATTGACTCGTTATCGCGCGCATGAGCAAACCGATACGATGCAAAGCGGTAGTCGCAATCATCAGGCTAAAATTCGGAAAGCTAGTGCTGATATTTTCTGTTACGAGCAATTTATGTCAGATAAAGAATTGCAAGAATTTAAACCTTATTTTTTACAACAATGGAGTTATATTAGTACAACTTTAGGAATTGGTTTAATGCGCTCGCAACAAACTCAAACCGCACGCAGTTATTTTTGGCGTTCATTGCGTCAAAAATTTAGTTTCCGAACCATTGCAGCATTAGTGTTGAGCTTTATCTCACCAAAAATAGCAGCAAAATTTTAGTGATAAAGCGGGGTTTTGACTGTAAAATTATACTAGCAAATAAATTTTATTACGTTATTAATAATCTTCAACAAAAACTATGCAAATTTCAGCTTGTATTACAACTAGAAACCGTCCAGAGTATCTTGATACCTGTTTAAAAGCGTTGTGGAATTCAACTATTAAACCACGTTTGGTTGTAGTTTCAGATGACTCGCAAAATCCTGAAACACAAGAAACTAATCATCAAATAGTTAAAAAATATCCAGGTACAAAATATATCTTAGGTCCGCAGATTGGAGTTTGCGGAAACCGTAATAATGCAGTCAAAGCAATTCCTCCGTCTGAAACTGATTATATTGCTTTTATTGATGATGATATTGATGTTGAACCAGATTTTATCGCGCGAGCAATTGCACGATATCAAGAAATAACTATCGAAAATCAACAGCGAACAATTTTGTCTGGTGTGAGTCGCGCTTATAATGGTAATGGCGAAATGGCATCAGGAAAACTAACATTTCGTGGTTATTTCTCTGCGACTACAGATACACCTCAAACAGTAGCAATTCACGCAGCGATATTTCCACGTGTTTTATTCGAGAAAGAACAGTGGGATGAAAATATATTTTTTGGCTACGAAGATGCAGAGCTTTGCTTGCGAGCAGTGCAACAGGGGTATAAAATTATTCACTGTCCCGATTTAAAAGTTACGCATATGGGAGCCGATAGCAGTAGTAGTATAAACGAGTCAAGAGGTAACATCACAAACTATGAAATATCGGTTGAAGCGGCTCGACTTTATGTAGGCATAAAAAGATATAAAGACTTATTTCCAAATCCATTCAAATTATTAGCTTTTGTAGTTTTATATGCTGTCCATATGACAGCTTATCTATTTAAACGGAAGGCAATAAATGTTTGGCCAGAAATTTTGCGTCGTTCCCAGATTCAACGCTTGTGGCAACCGTCTTTGAATGTTTAAGAGTTAACTATCATTCACGCTGTTTAATTCGTTTTACAACAGGATAAATTATGAAACTTTGCATAGTCACACCGTATGTTATGAAAGGTGATGGTCAGGGTAGAGCTAACTACGAAGTTGTTTGGGAAGCTATTCGCCGTGGTCATCATGTGACTTTAGTAGCAAGGAGAGTTGCTCCGGAACTTGAGGAACACAAATTGGTCAACTCGGTTCATTTTGATGTTGAAAAGTTTCCAACGGCACTTATTAAAGAAATGGTATTTTCTGCTCGGAGTGCAGCATGGCTTTCCAAACATCGTCATCAGTTTGACTTAGTGCAAGTGTACGGTGCTGTGACTTCGGCTTATGGAGATGTTAACACTTCCCAGTTCGTCCATACTTCATGGCGCCGTTCTCCAGTACATACCGCTCGTATTCATCCCAATCTTTATGGGTTGTATCATTGGGCTTATAGTGCGCTTAATGCTTATTGGGAAAAGCGAGCATTTCAACAAGCTAAATTGGCAATTGCTGTATCAGAAAAAATTAAGCAGGAGTTAATAACAGATCTTAATATTGAAAGTGAGCGTATTCACGTTATTCATAATGGTGTTGACATAGAAGAGTTTTTTCCAGGAGTTGGCGACCGTGAAAAGTTGGGCTTACCGTTAGGTGTAACTGCACTATTTGCGGGAGACATTCGTACCAATCGTAAAAATTTAGATACAGTACTTAAAGCACTTGTTAAAGTACCAAATTTAAATTTAGTTGTCGTCGGAAGTACTGAGGGTAGTCCTTATCCTCAACTTGCAGCATCTTTGGGCTTGAGCGAGCGCGTCCACTTTACTGGTTACCGTCGCGATATTGCCGAAATAATGCGTGCGGTTGATTTATTTGTGTTTCCATCGCGGTACGAAGCTTGTACTTTGGTATTATTTGAGGCAATGGCATCAGGTTTACCTGTTATTACGGCAACTTCTGCTGGAGGTGCAGAACTTGTGACTTCTGAATGCGGGTTTGTACTTTCTGACTCTGATGATGTAGATGGATTAGCACGTGCGCTAGAGCAACTTGAGCGCGATACCGAACTCAGGTCTAAAATGGGTCGAGTCGCTCATGCAGTTGCGAAAGAAAATACTTGGGTTAGCAAAGCACAACGCTACGTAGATTTGTTTGAGGTTTTCGTCAATGATAAGCATCACTGTAATTGTACCGACTTATCGCCGTCCGCTCGACCTAGCGCGATGTTTGGAGGCGCTTAAAAAGCAAACACTAAAACCATCACAAGTTATTGTTACCATAAGGGATACTGACGCTGCGACTTGGCAATTTTTAGAATCCTTTAACTGTCATGGATTACCATTACAAACTGTAAAAGTTGAGGTCGCGGGTGTTGTTGCTGCGATGAACTTGGGTTTGAGTGTTTCAGAGGGCGATATTATTGCTTTTACCGATGATGATGCTGCACCTCACCCCGACTGGTTAGAACGTATCGAAGCACACTTTGTTTCTGATGCTCAAATTGGAGCAGTTGGAGGACGTGATTGGCAGTACGTTGGGGAGCAAATCAAAAAAGCAGGTACATGCGAAGTTGTTGGGCGCCTGCAATGGTTTGGGCGAGTAATAGGCAATCATCACTTTGGCATTGGACCTGCTCGTGAGGTGGATGTTCTTAAGGGAGTTAACATGAGTTTTCGTCGTGGCGCCATCGAAGGAATGCGTTTTGACGAACGGATGCTGGGTACTGGCGCCCAAGTGCATTTTGAACTAGCATTTAATCTTGCTTTACGGCGCCGGGGTTGGAAAATAATTTTTGATCCAGAGGTAGCTGTGGACCACTACCCAGCGGTACGTTTCGATGAAGATAAACGTGACCAATTTAACGATATTGCTTGGTCAAATGCGGTACACAACGAAACCTTAACATTACTTGAACATTTTCCATTACCGCAACGTGTAATCTTTATGTGCTGGGCATTTCTTATTGGCACCCGTGAGGCACTTGGATTATTGCAATTGTTGCGATTACTACCTAGCGAGGGTCGGTTAGCACAACGTAAATGGTTAGCATCAGTGCGCGGACGCTATCAAGGATTGCGTGCTTACAAGCAAATTACTTCCAAATCCAAATATTATGCAGGTAGTCCCAATTAATTTCACCAATAGTAGTAAACAAGAACCCAATTCACTTATTGCATGGCTGGCGATTGGTGTGCTGATTTTATTTTGTATAATCGGCATTGGTGCAGGTGCGGCATCTTTGTTTAGACCGGGCTACATAGTCTTAACTTTCTTAGTAGGTCTTCTTCTCTACATTCGCCATCCGGTGTTATACACAGGTTTTACTTGGTGGATGTGGTTTATTACACCTCTAATTTCGCGCTTAATTGATTGGCGTTCAAGTTTTGATGAGTCCCGTTTGTTGTTGGTATCTCAATTTTTAGTAACGCTTATTAGCCTACATGCAGTATTTAAATACCTGCCGAAGTCTTATCGTCAGGGGGGTTTACCTTTTATTCTGGCTTTTGTTGGGGTAGGTTATGGTTTTTTAATTGGATTAATTAAAACATCTCCATTTGCTGCCGCACGTGGTTTACTTGATTGGTTAGTACCACTTAGTTTTAGTTTCTATTTATTTGCGACTTGGCGTAGCTACCCACAATATCAAAAAAACATCCAACGTGTATTTGTCTGGGGTGTATTAATAACTGGAGTATACGGAATTATACAGTACCTAATTGCTCCTGAATGGGACAAATTCTGGTTAATTAGTACAAAACTTACAAGTATGGGAGAGCCAGAACCTCTAAAAATTCGGGTTTGGAGTACGATGACTTCTCCTGGTCCATTTGCCTGCATGATGATGTCAGGATTACTGTTGTTATTTAACAACAAAGGATTTTTGACAATGCCAGCCGCTGGAGTTGGTTACTTATCATTTCTACTTACGATGATACGCGCAATGTGGGGGTCATGGGTTGTCGGATTTTTGGCGATGATAACTTCGATGCGCCCACGTTTGCAGATGCGTCTAATGACTACAGTACTGATAATGGTATTTTGCGTCTTACCGTTGAGTACGATGGAGCCATTTTCTGATGCTATAAACTCTCGTTTACAAAGTTTTACTAAGCTTGAGAAAGATGATAGTGCTAAAGTTAGACAACAAATATATGAGCGTGGTTTAAATAGCGCTTTAACAAATTCTTTAGGTAACGGTGTTGGTAATACATTTATTGTAGATGAGAGAGGAATTCTCGTACCCTTGGTTGTAGACAGTGGAATTCTAGATACATTTTTTACTCTTGGTTGGTTCGGCGCCTTACCGTATGTAGGTGGTATGGTTTTGATAGTAATCAAAATGTTACAACTACCTGATTTGCGTCGAGACCCATTTATGACTGCTTGTCGTGCTATTAGCATTGCCTGTATTACTTCGATACCAATTAGTAGCGCAATGTTAGGATTCAGTGGTATCTTCCTTTGGGGTTTTGCGGCTCTTGCACTTGCTGGGCATAAGAGTTATGAGCAACAGCGGTACGAATATTTACTTTATAACCAGTATTTAATGTCAGGTAATTCAAATGAATTAACGCCTACAAAGGGCGAAGATTTATGAGTATAATTGAATACAATTGTTAGTTAAGGCAAATTGTTATGAACACAGCTATTTGTACACTCTTTGAAAAAGATTATCATTACGGTGTTGCGGTACTAGTAAACTCGCTCTACAATCACGGCTTTCGCGGTGTTGTATGGGCGGGTTATCGAGGTCAATTGCCACCTTGGGCAAAAACTGTAAACGAAAAAGAAGGGTATCAGGAACTAGAGGTAGCTTCAGATTGCGTAATTAGATTTGTAAAATTAAATACTCAAAAGCACTTTGCATTTTATAAGCCCGATTTTATGTGGCAATTGATGGAAAATCATAGTCAAGAAGTCGATGCGTTGTTTTATTTTGACCCTGATATTGTTAATAAAATTAATTGGCAATTTTACGAAAAGTGGGTTAGCCGTGGAATAGCGCTTTGTGGAGATTGTTGGTATCAAGTCCCATCTAACCATCCTCGTCGTCTGGCTTGGCTGGAATTTGCTTCTAGTAAAGGTCTTGTCTGCGAACGTAATCTTGATTACAATTACAATAGTGGATTCATTGGTGTTCCAAAAGAATTTAAAAATTTCCTATTACTTTGGCAGAAATTAATTGAGATAGGTAACGAAGCAGGATATGCAGATTTACAAGATGTTTATGCTAGTGACACCTTGCATTTTTATCCGTATTTGCACGGTGACCAAACTTACTTAAATTTAGCTTTGATGTTATGTACTTTTCCATTAACAACGGTAGGACCGGATGGCATGGATTTTGTACCAGGTGGAATAGTAATGTCTCATGCAATTGCACCAAGCATCAAGCCGTGGCGTAAAAAAATAATTTTAAGTGCTTTACAGGCAGATGCACCTACTATTACCGACAAACTATATTGGCAACATTCTCAATCTCCAATACAAGTGTACTCTGAAAATACTTACAAGTGGAATAGATTTGCGTTGCGTTTAGGTTCAGCTATTGGTCGTTTTATGCGTAGAGGAGCAATGTAAAAAAAGGACATGGAATTGCTAACGCCAATTCCTACGTCCTTTTTTGTTGCTTGTTACTTGAAGATGCGTTTTTTGGCACCAATCATTAAAATCTTTTTGGAAGCAACTTCTTACTTCATCTGATACATAATCACCTTTGCCTTTAAATCATCCTCAACAAAAACTAAGTACTCACCATTAGAACGACGAAACGCGCGCACACCATAGGCAATATCAACCCAACCTAGTTGACCAGAAACTTCGGGACCTGGTTTTAATTTTCGGACAAGGGCGCCTGTGGATGTGTTATACACGTAAGTTTCCCAAGTTTTTACAGTAGTAGCAAAAACATAATCGCCAGCAACACTCATGGCAATAGGATTCAGAACCTCTTTTGGATCGCTTTTGTTGTCTGTTGGTAGCGTAATTCGCCATTTAGGTGTACGGTTGCTTTTGCTCCAATTGTCAACGCGAACAATTTCCGAACCAATTAACCCAGAATAATCGCCACCAATAGCAGGATGCTCTTTCGTGTACCCTGATAAATACATTGTGTCGGTTTCTGGAAAATATTCAATCCGCCGCAAATCGGTGAAAAAGCTTGGATGTGTTTGCTTTTGCATCGAAGCGTAGTTATAGATCAGATTGCCACTAGCATCAAGTCCTTGTAATGGATAATGGCGAATACCGATACCGTCCTGCGTTCGCAAACTTTTCCACATATCACCTTTAGAGTCAACCCACCAACCACCAATATAAGCATGGTCTTTACTGCGGTCATACTCGTTGGCTTCAAACTTGCCGTTACCGTTTTTGTCGCGCCATATCCACTCACCTGATGAAGGTTGGTAGGGAGGCCATTTGCCCTTGTCGAATGCTGGTTTGTCATCATCTCTACTACCGACAAAGATACCTGAAGGAATTGCAATCTCGCCATCAGTTGCTTGATTAAATCGATAGATTTGTATCGTTCCTCCGTACATATCCATCAAGAACATAAACTGCTTGCCTTTGATGCGGCGAATCCAAGTAGCATCAGGTGCTGTGTGCAAACGTGGGTCTTGGGGATATTTAATTGCATCAAGCGTATAACCTTTGTAAGTCCATTGTTTACCTGATGGCTTAGTATAATCCATCACAAAATGTTCTTGTTTGGTAAAGACATTGGCGCCCCCTGTAGCTGGGTCTGCATCAGCGTTATCAAGGAAATGCAAGCCTAACAATTGCCAAACAAGCTTTCCTTGAGGAGTAAATTTTCGTAAATCTACACCAGAACGGTTGAAGCCATCATTTGCAATATATATATTGCCGCTTTTATCGCTACCAACGCCGCTAATGCCGTAAAATTTCAAATCTTTGATTTCGCCTTTAACTCCTGCGTAAATACCACCCTTTTCACCAAAAGTACTCACTTGAGTTGGATTACCAGCAATATTATATATAAGTACTTGCTGCCTTTTACCATTGTCGGCAACTAGTAATCTACCTTGATTATCAACAGCAAGTGCGCTCGGTTTCTCTACATCTGTAATAGTTTCTTTTAGCTGCTTTCCATCTTTAGAATAATGCAAAACTTGGTTATTACTACCTTCTTGACTTTGAATTATCCATAGTGTGCCTTTGGTATCAACAGCTAACTGTCCAGGACTTGTAACTGCAAAGCTACGAACTTCTTGGAGAGTGTCTTTGTTATACACATGAATTTTATTTCCTTCTTTCTCGCTAGCAAATAACTCCCGACCCAGAGTTGCTAGTCCGGTGACTTCGTTTTTGGTGCTAACGATTAACATGCTTTTATCCCAACCATGTCCTCCAGAGAATGGTGCGGGTTTTCCTGACAAGTTGTAACGCCGCACACAATACCAATTAGTTCCTTTTGGAGGATCTTCTTGATCTGGATGACCGCTATGGGATTGTTGCATAGCAACGTAAATGTATTTATCATCTGCCGTTACTGCAACCCCACCAAGTCTTCCCCAACCATGTAAATCAAGAGCTTTGCCAACAACATCTCCATTTTTATAAATTCCAGCTTCTCGCGTTGCTTCGTCCCAATAGCTATTTGTATAAACAGTACCATCAGACCCTACGTACATTCCGTTAATTTGGATTTGCACCCACTTGTCATTATTGCCAAAAGTATTGCCTATCCAAGATGTTTTATAAGCGTTTACAGCAAAGCCGCTTGTTGCTAAATGTATGACCACTAAAAGTGAAGCCACGAATACTCCAGTAGTGGCAAGTAAAAATCTTCTTGTTCTCATCTTCCACAAATGACTATTTTTGAAGACTGAATTTTTTAAATTTATACCTTGCTTACTTATAAAGCTAACTATTTCTCGTCGGCGCCATAGCTTCGGTTTCATAAACTACAACCATAAAATTAGTAAGTTATGTTAATACACTTATGACAACAATTAGATAAAGCTTGTATTAATTTTTGAAGAATAATTTGAAGGGTTCAAGGTAGGCAATAGTTAATGGCTAACAGTACATAAGATAATTTTGCGATTAGCTTATTATTTATTTCCCTTCAAAAAGTGCATCGCTTCAAAACAGTCACTTGCTTGACTTTATAACCAAAATATGAGCCGAGAAAAACACCTCGCTTGAAACTTGTTTCAATCTCGTTTCAATCTCGTTTCAACCTTTAATCAACATATCGCGCTATACACCCAACACGCACCATCTATGAATCTATACCGATTTTTGCTGCATTCTTCTTGGGTTGCTATTGCTTTAGCTTTTTTGTTTCCCACTTCGATCAAAAATGCTGAAGCTAAAACTTTAACAGAACAAAAAAGCAAAGTTGGGGAAGCGGGTAGGGGTAATAATATTGAACGTGGTAAGGAAATAGCTCAACCTATCCCACAAGAGGCAGCAAAGCTAGGAGGAATTGTTTCTCTGTCTCCTGCTCCCTCCCCCACTGCTCCAGAAGTTCCCCCTGCCTCAAAAGCTCTCCCTGCTTCACCTCCGGAACTTCTTTTCCCAACCAAACCAGAGGAAGTTCAAATTCGACAAAACCAAGCAATAACGCTGACTCAAGCGCTAGAAATCGCGCGTCGAAACAACCCACAATTGCAAACCTCGCTGCTTGAACTTGAACGTAGTCGAGCATCACTACGAGAGTCACAAGCTGCACTTTATCCTACTGTTAATATCAATGGCGGCATTACAAACAGTAAATCAGCTAGTGACACACTTTCTGTAGAATCAGGTGTGGCGCCTCCAGGTAGTGATAAAGCTAGAACAGCTTTTAACGGACGAGCCGAAGTTAATTACAATATTTATACTTCAGGTCGCAGAGCAGCAAGTATTCGTCAAGCTGAGGAACAATTAAGAATTGACGAGTTAAGTGTAGAAACGCGGTTTCAAGAAATCAAGCTTCAAGTTACTAGTCGTTACTACGATTTACAAGCTGCTGACGAACAAGTACGTATTAGTAGTGCGGCAACAGAAAATGCAAGCGCAAGTTTACGTGATGCTCAAGCACTTGAACGCGCGGGTGTTGGTACAAGGTTTGACGTGTTGCGTTCGCAGGTAAATTTTGCTAACGCTCAACAAGACTTAGCAAACGCGCGTGCTAGACAGCAAATTTCACAGCGGCAATTAGTAGCATTATTAAACATACCGCAGACCATTAGTATAAGCACTGCCGACCGGGTAGAAATAGCAGGGTTATGGAACCAACGACTTGAACAAACAATAGTCCAAGCGTTTCAAAACAGACCTGAGCTACAACAGCGTCTAGCAGAACGTAATATTGGTGAACAGCGACGTAAATTTGCTTTAGGACAACTTGGACCACAAGTTGCGCTAGTTGCAAGTTATGAAGTCTTAGACCAGTACAACGACAGTGTTGGCGCAAGCAATGGATACTCAGTAGGTGTGCGAGCAAATTGGAATTTATTCGATGGAGGTGCAGCACGAGCGCAAGCAGCACAAGCGAAAGCAAATATTGCAATAGCAGAAAGTAATTTTGCAAACCAGCGTAACCAAATTCGTTTTGAAGTCGAACAATACTATGCTCAGTTGCAGTCAAATTTAGACAACGTGCAAACAGCAGCAGCAGCAGTAGACCAAGCGACTGAAGCACTACGACTCGCGCGTTTACGGTTTCAAGCTGGTGTTGGTACACAAACCGACGTTATCGCAGCAGAAAACGACTTAACACGCGCGCAAGGTAATCGCGTCACTGCTATTCTGGACTATAACCGCGCGTTCGCTAATTTACAACGCTCCGTTTCTGCTAGAACCTAGTAATTTTACTTGTCATTCTGAGCGAAGAGAAGAATCTTAAAAATTTCGATATTTATGAGATGCTCCACTGCGTTCAGCATGACAATGAATAAATATTTTTCAATATGCTTTTTAGAGGCGCCATTAAAAAATTTACTGTTTGTGACAAATAATTATTTAATCTTTTAGCTTTATTTGCTGGCTTTTGAACAACTTTAACGCTTAGTTTCGTTTCATAATAAATCGATTTGAATTTTTAACTTTATTTCTATAATTAGAATATCCACCATGTAGGCGCTTTAGCAGGTGATACCTACTATACGAGATGAAAAATGAAAAAGGCTAGTAGTGTAAAATCTAGAAAAATTTAGATAAAACTTGCGCTTATGGCAGAAAATATACTGATTATTGGTGGTAGTCGTGGGATAGGTCTTGCAGTAGCAGAACATTACCACAACAAAGTAGATAACCTGGTGTGTGTTTCGAGAAATGCATCAAAATATGGAAAGTGGATTGAAGCTGATATTTCAAAGCAGGAAGGTATTGACAAAGTTGTTACAGCTTTTGATAGTAGTCCTTTAGATGCGCTTTTGTTTCTTGGGGGAACTTGGGAAAAAGGCGCCTTCACCAGCGATTATAATTTTATCAATAGTAGTGATGAAGAAATTGACCATGTAATCGCTGTTAATCTTATAGCTCCTGTTAAACTAACAAAAGGATTAATATCGTCTTTGAAAAAATCTCAGGCACCAAAAGTAATTTTTATTGGCTCATTATCAGGTCTAGATAATCAAGCATCAAGAGAAGTAGCGAATACAGCTTCTAAATTTGGACTACGTGGCGCCGCACAAGCGTTACAGATTGAACTTAGTAACACTGGGATTGGTTTTACAGTAATTAACCCTGGAAATATTGCAACACCTGAAGTATTAAACGATATCGCGAGTAATACTTTTTCTCCTCAAGTTCCTATCCCACTTAGCGATTTAATATCTGTTATTGATTGCTGTCTTAAACTTTCGCGCGCGTCGTGTATGTCAGAAATAAATCTTGCACAATTAAATCCCCCCAACCCCCCTTATTAAGGGGGGTTGGGGGGAGCAACTATGTGACTACACAGGCGAGACGCCTATGCTACGTGTGATAACATACTCACGTTCTTTGGTAGGTGTGAATGTATAATTCGATTTGTCTTCGCTATCGGGCAAAATTGTAATATATTTGCCTTCGTTTTTGCGGTCACGCGATACAAATTCTTTTCGACCCTCATTAACCAAGAAAGGAAGTACAGCACTGGCGCCAATAACCACCATATCTACTAGGTTAATTGGTGCGATTTGCAACAATCCTTTGAGTCCAGGTACGGTAGCAGCAGCAATTTGTAACGCGAACGAACCACCCAAAGCAATATTCAAGTACTTGTTTTGTGGTAATATCTTACCGCTAAATATGCTGTGGGTTTGCGAACGGCAGCTTAGAGCGTACATTAACTGTGCCATTGTTAAGCTCATAAAGCCGATGGTGCTAGCAGTAGCTCCAATACCGTAACGGTTGATAGCATAACCATAGGCGCCCAAAGCACTTGCTGACATTATCGCTGACTCGCCAACGATGCGTCGGAAGTCGGAATTTTTGATAATTGGTTCCGAGGGGTCACGCGGTGGCGCCAGTAATACATCTGGTTCTGGAGCTTCCATTGCAAGTCCGAGCGCAGGGAAGATATCTGTCACTAAGTTCAACCATAGTAACTGCATGGCTGTCATTGGTTCACCAATACCAGCAGCAGTAGCCGCGAGCATCACTATAATTTCACTGGTGTTGGTTGATAATAAAAAGTGAACAGATTTACGAATGTTGTTGTAGATTGTGCGTCCATGACTAACAGCTATAATCATGGTTTCCAAGTTGTCGTCTTCGAGGATGATATCCGCAACTTCACGGGCAACATCAGTACCACTATGCCCCATTGCAATACCGACGTTAGCAGCTTTGAGCGCGGGAGCATCGTTAATTCCATCCCCCGTCATTGCAACAATTTTACCTGCGTTTTGTTGTGCTTGGACGATTTGGAGTTTGTTTGCGGGACTAATACGCGCGAAAACGTTTACTCTGTCGCAGAGTCCTTTAACTACTTCTGGGTCAACTTGTTCGAGGTGGGTTGAGTCGAGAATTTCTAACTGTTTGCCCTGGCTAAGATTTAATTCTTTACCAATAGCATAAGCGGTTGGACTTTGGTCGCCAGTAATCATTACGGTATTGATACCAGCAGCGTGGAAACCTCCCATTAGTTCCTTCACACCTTTACGGATGGGGTCTGCCATTCCCACTAGTCCTAGCCAAATTAACTCACTGTCGGCATTGATCTCATCCGACTCTTGAATTAAATAAGCAACTCCAAGAACACGCAGTGCTTTACCTGCCATATCCTCGTTATCATTCTCAATTAATTGTCTATCAGCATCAGTTAAAGGTATTTGCTGACCGTTTTTGAGTTGATGACTACAAAGCGCTAATACTTCGGATGGACTGCCTTTAACTGCAACGAGTTTTTGATTATTGTCAGGTGTATTGTGCAGCGTCACCATGTAATTACGCGCTTGCGAACGGTGACTAATTTTCTGCAACGGATAATTTTCGCGCAGACTGTTTACGTTAACCCCAGCATTTATTGCTAAGTCGATCAGCGCATTTTCTGTTGAAGAACCTTTTACGGTGTAATTGTTTGCTTTGTTCGGTTCTGATTTTCCTTCCTCGATAATGCTTTCGTTACAAAGCACCAAAATATGCATTAACTTCAGCACTTGCTCGTTGCTATAAGGGTTAATAGACTCATCCCCAACACGTAACTTGTCATCAGCAACATCAATACATCTACTATCTGCATACAACTCAACAACCGTCATCCGGTTAGCTGTAATGGTGCCAGTCTTGTCCATACAGATAGTTTGTACAGAACCCAACGTTTCTACAGCATCAAGGCGCCGAATTAGTACGTTATGCTTCCGCATGTTAGCGATACCAAGCGCTAATGTAGTCGTTGCCACCGTTGGTAGTCCTTCTGGTACTGCTGCTACAGCCAAGGAAATTGTTGACTTGAGCATTTGCAGCACGCTATTACCGCGCAACAAACCAATGCCAAATACAACTGCACAAATGGCGCCACTAATTACAACAAGCTGACTTCCTGCTTGGTCGAGTTGTTTTTCCATTGGGGTTTCAGGTGTCGAAGCTTCACCAAGCATCGCCTGAATTTTACCCATCTCGGTATATTTGCCCGTTGCAACAACTACCGCTTTTCCTTGTCCCCCTGTCACCAAAGTACCCATGTAAACCATGTTTACCCGGTCACCTAAAGCTACCTTTTCACTTTCGAGAACTGCGGTAGACTTACCAACAGGCATACTTTCACCTGTTAATGCCGACTCATCAATACTTAGGCGTTCAGCTTCAATTAAACGTGCATCTGATGGTACATAGCTACCAGGTTTGAGAACTATAATATCGCCTCGGACGATTTCTTGGGCACTTATTTCAACACTGTTACCGTCACGAATAACTACTGCCGTCGGCTTAACTATGTTTTGAAGCGAGCGAATTATCCTTTCAGAATTGCTTTCAGTTGCAAACCCAATTCCTGCATTGATAACGACCACTCCCATGATTACAGCAGCATCCAGTAACCCACCCGTAGCCACAGATACCCCAGCGGCAACTGCTAAAAGCCCTACAGGTAGTGATTTAAACTGGTCAACAAACATACTTAACCCAGAACGCGCTTTCGCTTGCGGCAGGGTGTTCAAACCGTACTTTTTGAGTTTGCGAGCAGCTAAGTCACTTGATAAACCTGATACATCTGATGTTTGTAACTGGGCAATTACCGTATCAGCAGAATATACGTGCCAAGGTGCTATCTCTTGCGCTTTGGTTTCGGTAATCTCGCGTGACTTCTTCGTTCTCTTGTTAGCTTGGTGGATTTTTTTCGTTACCAAGATGACAGAATTTTTATTTTGTTTTTGGTATTCAAAAACTAGATTTTCAATCAGCGATGCAAGACCCGACGAACTGCGCGCTGGTTTATACGTCACCAGCATATTTCCTGTGACTGGGTTGGCAGAAGCACAACAAATATCATTGTATTCTGACAATCTCAACTCTAGGTATTTCTTAAGAGCATTTGAACCCTGAAGACCATTAACTTTATACCTAGCCCTCCCTTTTACCGAAGTGTGTACTTCCTTAACAGCAGGAGCAATACGGCGCCGGGAGATGTTACAGTTTTTGTTCATTTCATGCAGTTGTGAAAAATACTATTTACTCGGAAGTTTTTTATTCTACTGCATAAATTTAGGTATTTTCCACCTTTTTGTAATTATCTTTAAATAACTTATTAATTTTCTCAGAAACGCAATCAGTAAAAAATATCGCTTTAAAGCTTATGTAGCTATATCATCACCTAAATAAAAAGCATCTATAAGTTAGCTGAGTATATTATAAGCCAAAATATATAACTTGTTCTATATATTCTATATAATTATGTACAAGAATTAAAATTTAAAACATGTTTATTATCAGTGTAGTAAAATTGACACTCCTACATCTGTGAAAATATTTGCTAGAGTTTTAATAAGCTTGTTCTATTAATTTTTATTCAATGTTGCAGTTTGCACCCTTGTATCCTTTTATCTATCGTGTTCTCCAACCAAGTTTTCCTAACTGCCTTTGGACGGGTGACAAGAATTGTAAAAAAGTTGCTCTCACTTTCGATGATGGTCCTCATCGGACGTACACACCGCAGTTACTTGCTGTTTTAGACCATTACAAAATTCCTGCTAGCTTCTTTTGGTTAGGTGTTTGTGTAGAACGGGCGCCGCAAGTAGCTAAGATGATATACAGTCGTAACCACTGGATAGGTTTACACGGTTATGACCATCGCAATTTTCCAATGCTCTCGCCAGCCGAACTTAAAGATAGTTTGGAGAAAACGCAAGCAGCTATCCAGAGTGCCTGTAATATAGCACCAGAATTACTTCGTGATGTTAGACCACCAAATGGTTTTTTTACTCCTAACACTTTAAAACTATTAAAACAGTGGAATTACCGCCCAGTTATGTGGAGCGTTGTACCAGAAGACTGGGTACGACCTGGTGTTAACACAGTACTTCAGCGTGTACTAAGCCAAGTTCAAAATGGCTCTATTATAGTTCTGCACGATGGCTACTTTGGGGGTGAGGATGTCGCCGAAACTACAGCAGCTTTAATACCCAAGTTACTAGAACGAGGCTATGAGTTTGTTACTATTAATACCCTGCATAATGTTTCAAGCTGAAACAATTTTGGATTTTAGATTTTGGATTTAGGAATAAATCTAAAATCTAAAATCTAAAATCTAAAATCTATTTATTCCCTAAGTCCCACTCCTTCAGCAGTATTTTCCTGCTTCGAGTCGGCACCTATCGGTTGTTCGGTTCCTAAAAGGCTACGGATGTCATTCAACGAACTCGGTATCGCTACCTTCTCGTCGGATGAGTCGCTTACATACTCAATTAAATCCTCAACTTGGCAATTAAGCGCTTTACAAAATTTTACTATCCGCTCAATATGGTCGGCGCCAGTCCTTCCGCTTTCCCAGTTTTGAATCGTACTTTCGGTAACACCGACAAGACGGGACAACTCTAACTGAGTCAAGCCAGCCCTTTCGCGTAATGTCGCTATCCTTGGTTTTGCTTTCCGTTTCACAGTTACAGCACTCATTGTCTAAACTTACTAGTCGTTTATCGTAACACCAAAAAGAAATTACGCCCAAAAATTTTAACCAAGACCTTGACAGCCTTAAAAATTTAGGTTAAAAATATTAGGTATAGAGAACACACACGCTGATTGAACTGAGTGAGTTCTTATCAGCTACTTACGCTCGATTGATTAAATCAAGGCAGTAAGTAGTGTAAGGGAAGAAGTTGATAACGTATTTAGTTACACAAAATAAGTCATACTAACTTCTGACCCATCCGGAATAATACGAGTTAATACTGTAGCTTGAATTATTCTTAGCGAGGAAAACACTGCATTGAAACAGTAATAATACTGAAAAATGCTATTGTTAAGTCACTCAATCTCAAGGTTATAGCTGCTCAAATTCCTATCCCTGATGACTATTGGGTATGAAATTGAAAATGCTTTTTTTTGCCTTTCTACACCTAATATATTTAGCTAAATCAATTAGGTGAATCAAAAACACACAATTAATGAGGTTTATAAATCATGTTGAAGAAGTCTTTTGCTTTAGGTGTATTAGCTGCTTTTGCAATGGCGCCAGCTGCGTTTGCAGGGGATCAAGTTCAAGGAAGCGTAATTACTACAGATATTCAATCGGGTAACGTTGGTACAGGTAACGTTTCGGGCATCGTCAACAGCACTACTGTCAACCAAAACCAATCGAAGTACAGTAATCCTTTCTGTTCGACTGGCAACCAAGTACAAGGAAGCGTAGCAAATAATGCGATTGCAGCAGCAAACGTAGGTTTAGGTAATGTCAATGGTATTGCTAACTCAGCTAACACTAGCCAATCTCAGTATGCTTATGGTTGCCGATAACAGGCGCCATTAATCTCTAATAGCATTTATTCAACAAACAACTAAAACACACAACTAACAAGGACTAAAAACATGTTGAAGAAATCTTTTGCTCTCGGTGTACTAGCTGCTTTTGCAATGGTGCCTGCTGCATTCGCAGACCAAATTCAAGGCAGTACAATTGACAACCAAATTACAACTGGCAACGTAGGCACAGGAAACGTTAACGCCGTTAATAACAATACCAGTGTTGGTCAATACCAAGGTAAATATAAAAGCCCATTCTGCACTTCAGGTAATCAAATTCAAGGCAGCGTAGCAGGCGCAGCCATTAACGCGGCAAACGTCGGTTTAGGTAACGTTAACGGTATTGTTAACTCTGCCAATACAAATCAAGCTCAAAGCGCTGGTTGCTCTTGGTAAGCGGGTCTAGAGAATAGGGCGCTGTACAAGAATAAACGTTCATGGACTATAAATTTCATATGAAGTTTCACATGAATGTTTATTTCAAGGCGCCTCAATTCTCGATTTAAATTCAGATTTATTCAATTCAATCTAAGAAATACTAAGAAACACTGAAAAAGGAATAAAAATTATGTTGAAGAAATCTTTTGCTCTTGGTGTACTTGCTGCTCTAGCAATGGCACCTGCTGCGTTAGCAGACCAAAATCAAGGCAGCGTAAGTAACACCCGAATCACAACAGGTAACGTTGGTACAGGAAACGTTAGCGGGATTAGCAGTAGTACGTATACAGACCAGTATCAAGGAAAAAACAGTAACCCTTTCTGCGCTTCTGGCAATCAAACACAAGGTTCTGCTGCAAACACAGGTATTAGTACTGGAAATGTTGGCTTCGGTAATATAAGCGGTATTTCCAACTCAGCACGCACTATTCAAAATCAAAATGCTAACTGTTCCTTCCCTTATTTTCCGTAAGAGCGAATAATTAGCCAGCAAGACATAGCGTAATTTAAAAAGCTGGTTAGTCGAGTTAATAGACGTTTTGACTTACTTAACTCGACACCAGCAACACACAACTAATTAGGTCTAGAAAAATGGTGAAGAATAAAATCTGCACCTTTGGTTTTCTAGCAGCTGCTCTGATTATAGCTCCTAGCGCAGCATTAGCAAACCAAAGCCAAGGTTCAGACAACACAATGAATCAAGTTACCGTTATTAACGGTTCTGGTAACTCCACTAAAACAAGCGGTACACAAATTAATAACCAGAACCAGTTTCAGTCAGGCGCCTGTTACGGAGGAAATCAAACTCAAAGTTCTGCAAATAACTTAAACCAAGTTGCTCTTGTTAACGGCTACAACAACAAAGTTGATATCGATGCCTTACAAAGAACAGTTCAAAACCAAGTTAACGCATCAAAATACTGCTATTAGTGAGTGCTGAGTAGAAAGTGCTGAGTGCTGAGTATTGAACTACGAACCTCTAACTTTACTCAGCACTCAGAACGAGCGCACTCATCACTCTTTAATTAGTTGAGGATGAACGCCATGCCTGCCAAAAAAATGATGTTTTCGCTTGCTATTGCTGCAATGGTTGCATTACCTGCTGGAATGGCAAATGCTAGTGATGTAGAAATTCAAACGGGCAATGTTGATATGTTGCTTGATGCGAATGGTGGTGTTTTTATTAGAACGGCGCCTGTATCACCTGTAATTGTAAATCCAATTGTAAACCCAAATATTAATAAAAATCGTCGAGTGCGTGTGAATCGGACAAACAATCGGACAAACAATATGAAGTGCCGTAATGTCACACAGCGTAGAAGCTCGTCTACTGGAAACAATCGAATTTTTACCAGTAGCACTACAACTATCTGTAGCTAATGCTTTCTTTAATTTAGTTGGCGCCACCTGAACGGTTACTACTTACCTAAAACAAGAAACAGACAAATTAACAAGGAAATTAACGATGAAACTAAAATTAATTGCACTTAGCGCGCTTTCATTTTCTGCTATCTCAACCTTTATTCCTGGTTTAACTTCTAAAGCTAGTGCGGTTTGCGTTCTTACAGATGTTGGTGTACAAGTTGCAATTCACGGTAAAGACAGCGTTGCTCGTCAAAACAATAACGTTAATCAACAAGCAAGCAATGATTGCTACAACAATAGTGCAACAAATACTGGTGTTCAAGTATATACAGGTGCAGGTTCAGTGAATCAAAACCGTAACAGTTCTCAATACGTTAGCGGTGGCGATAATCCTACTGGTATTAATATGCCACCAATTAAAGTCAATGTACCTGTACAAGTTGATGTACCTGCCTATCCAAAATTTTAATTAACCTTAATGGTAAGATTCCCGACTCCGGAATGCGAAGTCGGGAATCTGAAAGTAAACTTGATTTGTAGCACAGGCGAGACGCCTATGCTACGTTAAGTTTGTGAACCGTGGTTCACATTTATCTACAAACCTTATCACACAAGGGATTGCAGCTATTTTATTTTCCTTTACCCGTTTTTTTGCTTCTCAGTAAGAATATTTTTCAGTTTTACTGGAATAGGCAGTGGAGCGAAACTGTTCTTCAAGTGATGTTCGGGTTTGTAGGTCAGATACAGACCAGATTACAAAATTATTTGGTGCAGTAATAAAGTCCTGGTATCGGTGAGTTACAATTGCGTAGAATTCTTGATACGTAGCACACGCATATTCCACTGCTGATTCAAAATCTTGAATTGGTGACAAACGTGCTTGCTGGAGGACATTTTTATCAACTGCACAAATACTAATTTTTTCTTTTAACCAATCAATAACTAATTGGGCTATTTGTGAATTCTGAAATCTACTTGCATAGGCGCATATCTTTTGCCATCCAAAATCTGTAACGTACATTTTAATTAAAGGTTGTTTTTGATCAAATAATTCACTAATATCTTCTAATAGCTGATTTCTATTCATCAGTACTTCGAGTATTAAATCAGCATCAACTAATATTCCAATCACTGTATAATTCTCCCGATTTAAATACTAACACGTTTATTATGTTTCAGACAGCATTGATAATTTTCAATGCCAGAGAGGTTCCTACATACGATTTATCTACAAATCCAAAAGAACTTATTACAGATTGGCGCCACGAATTATTTACATCCAAGCATCTACATATTTATTGGCTTTTGTCAATCTGAAAAGACAAAAGAACTACGCTCTTGGTTACTAATACTAAGAATATTCGACGAAGTATATCTACTTCAGTTCCTTTCTTAGTAATAATAACTATGTTGAATCAAAGATTTTATGCAGGTTGGATAACAACAAAAATGTGAAGAACATATCAGATATTTTGTTATAGTACTAGCATTGTTTGATTTGTTACTTAAGTTTTAGGTTTAAGCATTAAATAAAATAATTGTCCTTGACCAACGGTAACACCTGCGCGTTCGCCTGCAACCTTACCTGCACCTACAAAATAATCAACCCTACCAGCACCTTTGATGGCGCCACCAGCATCTTGATCGAGTACATAACGACTGACGACACGGTGTTCCATTTGACCTTGAGTATTAGGAAACGGAAGATACGCACGAATTAAAGCTAAGGCGCCTGGTGGCATAAGTGATTTATCGGTAGCAATCGAACGGTCAGTAGTAAGAGTAACTTGAGTCGAACCAGTTGCGGTAACACCATGATTTTCCTTAAAGAATACAAAGCTAGGGTCACGCGGGATATACACATTTAATTCTTGTGGATACTTATGAAAATAATCCAAAATCTTTGGCATTGTCATACCCTCTAAGGGTAATTTTTCATCGTCAGCAAGTGCCTTACCAATGCTTTTATAATTTTGAGCAATGCTGGCTGCATAACCAACCGTAGTTTCAGTACCATCAGTCAGTTGGAGTTTTGCAGAACCTTGTATTTGCATCATATAAGGTTCAAGACGGTCGCGGAACCAAAAAATTTCTAACCCACGTAATTTACTTCTAGAAGCTTGTAAACCATCTGCTCCTTCTAAGTCAACACGTTTTGGATGAGGTCTTTGCCATGATTCGAGGTCAGGTGGTTTACGATAAATAGGGTAACGAAATTCAGCAGTGGGAACACGACTAGCTTCATATACTGGTTCATAATAAGAGGTAAACAGCACACCTCCCTTTTTATCACTACCTATAGATTGATAAACAACAAACTCTTTTCTGACTGCTGTACTAAGTTCTTTGGCAGATTTACTCGTTTGTACCAACTGTCGAAACCGCTGTAAGCTAGCAATCACACGAGCGCGCGTAATGGAAGCTACCGGATAATCTTTATATGCGGCCTCAGCCAAAGGAGTTTGTAAGTACTTTAAACTTTGGTCTATCGACGCTATTAAACCTTTTTGGTCTTTAATTGGTTCGTTTTCACCCCAAATTTGATTATCAAGACACGAAGCATCACCTTCGCAACATGTAACATACGGTCTAGCAACAAGTACTGGGCGCCTTGATGTACTTGGTGTACCTGGTTGACTTTTAGCTTGTTTAGCAGATTGAGGTAAATTCCACTTTTTTAACTGACATTGTTCTGGAGGAAGCGCTAAACGTCCCAATGGTTGTATAAGTAACATATAACTAAGCACAAACACAGGCAAGCTTAAAGCAATAGCAATAAGTATTTTTACTGCCTTTGGGTTAAAAAACTCTTGAAAGTTTGCTCTAGGTTCGCTGGAACTGCTCATACAACTTGCCCGACCTCAAATATAAATTTAAAATTCATTCAGAATTCTAAAGCGTAACGCCTAGAAAATCGACATATTTTTTTAACTTGATAATCTACGTAGAACCAAGACGAAACAGAACGATATACTTATACACGATGGCGCCAAGCTTGATTATCCCTTCTTCAACCAATATTGTTACAATTCGTAATGTTTTGTGGTTAGCTCTCAGGAAGCCATAAACATCTGTTATCAAGTAGCAGCTATTATATTATTATTTCTTAACAGTAAATTTTATTTCTTACATAAAAAAATACATTATCCTTTGATCAAACTAAAAAGAACCAAAATATTTTTCACCGTAGGTTAGGTGTCCCGCCTGACCACTTCACAGGCGAGATGCCTGTGCTACAGTTACACGTGGTGTGCATTTTTGGGGAAAATTATGAAAGCTGTTGTGATGACTGCACCTGGTAATCCGGATGTACTGCAATTACAAGATTTACCATTACCTTCTCCAGGTCGTAGCGAACTGTTAGTTAAGCTAAAAGCTGCTGGTGTTAACCCTATTGATACTAAACTTAGGGGTCGCGGTACTTTCTTCCCTGATAAAATGCCTGCTGTTTTAGGTTGTGATGGTGCGGGTATTATTGAAGAAGTAGGCGCCAATGTAACAAAGTTTCGCGTGGGCGATGAGATATATTTTTGTAATGGTGGCTTGGGTGGACATCAGGGTAATTACGCTGAATATACAACAATAGACGAACGGTTAGCCGCGCGTAAACCTAAACATGCTACCTTTGCAGAAGCTGCTGCGGCGCCTTTAGTATTAATTACAGCTTGGGAAGCTTTGTATGAACGGGCAAGACTTGCGCCAAGTGAACGAGTATTAATTCATGCTGGTGCAGGTGGTGTTGGACATGTGGCAATACAGCTTGCAAAACTTAAAGGCGCTAGTGTTTGCACTACAATTAGCTCACCAGAAAAAGCACGCTATACTCAACAACTTGGTGCCGACTTGGCGATAAACTACAAGCAAACTGATTTTGTGCAAGCAGTATTAGACTGGACGAACGGAGAAGGAGTAGATATAGCATTCGATACCGTTGGTGGAGAAACTTTACAAAAATCTTTTCCAACAGTAAGAGTATATGGTGATGTAGTGACAATTTTAGAACCTGATAAAAATACAGTTTGGAAAGTCGCGCGTAACCGCAATCTTCGTATTGGTTTAGAATTGATGCTCACACCAATGTTACAAGGAATGGTAGAAGCACAACAGCATCAAGCCGAAATATTAGAACAATGTGCAAATTGGATAGACGAAGGTAAACTAAAAATCGACGTGCGTCACCAACTACCCATGTCCGACGCAGCGAAAGCTCATCAGTTACTTGAAACAGGGTCAATCACGGGTAAAATTATTCTACTGACAGAACAATAAAAGATACATTACCGCACTTGACTAACTACGCATTGTTTGACCGTTATCATTCCCAGGTTCTAACTGGGAATTCAATACTTTCTACATTAATAACCTTTGCGCTAACCGCAACTTTATTTTTTATTTCATTGTTTTTTATACCCACTGCCCAAGCTCAATCACAACCAGAACGTACACCGTTAACCTTAGAAATACTACAACAGCGACTTAATAACCCGATTTTGCGTGAAGGGAGTCTCACCGTAGATTTACGGCAAATGACGATAGATTTACGACCAGATAATTCCGCGTTTCGTGATGAATTTTATCAAACGCTACGAAAGGAAATACAAAAAACAGGCGCCAAACCTTTCGGTCTAGATTTAAGTAACTCGTTAATTCAAGGTGATTTTATCGGTAGCGACTTGGGACTGCGAACCACAATTTACCCCCAAGCAATTTCTCCAACTTTTACTCCCAGTGAGCAAGAACAGCTACTCAAGCTGCGCGAGGTATGTCTAAAATCACTCGTTATAGGATTACCAAGTGCAAAAGATTGTCGTTCGTTATTACGTCAAGAACCAAATATATCGACTGATATCAGCGTTTTTCGCTCGGCACTCATCATGCAGCAAACACGGTTTAATGGCGCCGTTCAATTTGCAAATACATTTTTTCTCCAACCAATTGATGCCCAAGGCGCCATTTTTAATCAATCTGTAAATTTTACAGAAGCACGGTTTAGTCGTACTGTCAGCTTTTCTAACGCTAGTTTTCGTAAAGACATTCTGCTAGTTAATAGTATATTTTTTGACAAAGTAGATTTTAAGCAAGCACAATTTCAGGAAGCTACTTATTTTCAAGACAGCAGTTTCTTAGAAAGTGTTAACTTCAAAGACACCAGTTTTCGGTCTTTGGTCAAGTTTAACCGCGCGCGCTTTGGAGGAAATGCTGACTTTTCAAGAGGTAGCTTTATTGGTCAAGTGCAGTTTACCGCAGCAGATTTTAATGAATTCCTTTTATTAACAGAAGTTGCATTCGAGCAAGCTGTAACATTTCGCGAAGCTAGATTTAAGCAACCTGTGACATTAAGAGGCACCAGCATACTTAGTATAGCTGACTTCAGCGACGCTATTTTTGCTCATAGTGCTTATTTAAATGTGTCTGGACTAGCGTTTAACTCAAATAGCGCCAAAATTTTAGGAAATCCTGGCGAAATAGGCAAAATGCTTTATGTGTCTTCTTTACAAGGAAATCAAAACGTATTACGGAATTTAATGCAAAATTTTCGCTCGTTGCAACAAATTAGCGATATTAACCAACTTGAATATACTAAGCAACAATTACGGTTTATAGAATTGAGTCGGAGATTATTCGGCACAAATATAAATAAAGCCTCTACAGAAAAATTAAAAAGTCTAGGTTTAACACAACTGCAAATAGAAGCTATTCTCAACTATCGTCACAAAGAAGCATTTCGCAACCAAAGCGAGCTATTAGAACTACCCGAAATTGACATTGAAACATATATCAAAATACGTGACCAAATTATTGTTGATCAACCTTTATTACTTGGTGGATGGTTATTAACAGCATGGAATTGGCTATTTATTGCTGTTTTGTTATTACTATCTGGTTACGGTACACAAGTTTGGTTAGTATTTGGTGTTGGCAGCATTGTAATAGCATATTTTGGATTATTGTATTGGCTTATCGATAAATTTAGGCGCCTGCGTCCAGTTCCAATAGTTCCAACATGTTATGAAACAAGCTGGATACTAACATCCTATTGTATATTCACATCTATCGGATTACTTGCCATTTTTCGCAACGCTGAACAGCCTTGGTTTACACTAGGGTGTTTAGTATTAATAATATTACCTATATCCTTAACCCTAATAGCTCGACTTTACAAAATAGGACGTTTTCACAACCAAATGGACGTATCCTATTTTACCGAAGATGGCACATTACGCCAGCTACGTTTGTTAATTGGGCGCCTGCCAGTAATTCCCAGAAACCCATCATTTCGTGAAAGATACATGCCGATATTATGGGACAAACGGTGGAATTGGTTGAATTACTACGACTTTAGCCTAAACAATTTAATGCGATTAGGTTTTAATGACATTCGTTTGCGCGATGAATGTCTCCCTGGAATTATATCAAGCTTGGCGTGGTTCCAATGGAGTTTAGGAGTGGGTTATATAACTCTACTCTTATGGACGTTATCACGCACAATTCCTGGCTTAAATTTATTAATTTATTTGAAGTAATTAACTTTGCAGTATAAAATTAGACACATTTTATTAAAAATAATGTTCACCTAAAGATTTGTTATCAATTTATTTCAACAATACAAGAATATTAGATACTGAATCAACCGGGGTCTATAACTTCTCGAAAGCAATGAGAACAGATACAATTTTCTATCAATTATTTCAATTAGTCCCAAGCGTATTGTTTGAACTGATTGGAGAGTCAGCGTCAAAATATGATAGTTACGAATTTTCCTCTAGAGAGGTAAAAGAGCTAGCGTTTCGTTTTGATGGCATATATTTGCCCACAACCAATGATTTGGAAACGCTAATTTATTTTGTTGAAGTGCAATACCGCAAGCAAGATAGCTTTTACTGGGACTTGTTTGGAGAGATAGGTTTATTCAATAGCCAATATCAACCTAAACAGAATTGGCGCGCGGTAGCAATATTTGCCAAAGAGAGCTTTGACCCAGGCCCACTAAGACAGTATCAAGAGTTTTTTGAGAGTGGGCGTGTGTCAATAGTGTACTTAGATAAGCTATCACAATCCTCACCTTCATCCCTTGGGTTAGGAATGATAGAATTAGTACAAGAGCCAGAAGCAAACGCTGGCAACAAAGCTAGAGCATTGGCACAACAAACTAGGCAGCAAGTAACATCCTTTGATGCACAAGAGAAAATCCTAGAACTAATCGATAAAATATTGGTATACAAATTTCCTCAACTAAGTAGGCAGGAGTTAGAGCGTATGTTTAGCTTAAATGACTTAAAACAAACACGGTACTTTCAGGATGTACAACAAGAAGCGAGAGTAGAAGAGGCGCGCAAGAAAATTTTGCAAGTTTTGGAAGCTCGCTTTACCAATGATATACCTTCTAAAATTGTAGAAAAGTTAAATCAAATAGAAGAATCATCTTATCTTGATGAAATTGTAAAAAAAGCCGCTACTGCTAAGAATCTTGCGGAGTTTGGTTCACTTCTAAAACAAGTACCAGATAATCGTGCATAATAGACCATTCATAAAGCACATTTTAAATGGCTAAAATTAATATGTAGGTTGGGTGAAGCGAAGCGCGTAACCCAACATCATTAAGGTTTGTAAGCAGGAGTTAGAGTGTGTGTTTACCTTAGATGATTTGAAACAAACACGGTACTTTCAGGATGTACGACAAGAAGCAAAGGTAGAAAATGCGCGCGAGTACATTTTAGAACTTTTGAAAGTTCGCTTTACCAATAATGCGCCTTCTAAAGTTGTTGAAAAGTTAAATCAAATCGAGGATTTATCTTGCCTTAGCGAAATCCACAAAAAAGCTGCTACTGCAAACAATATTGCTGAGTTTGGCTCATTCTTAGAACAATTAGCGAATAAGTAAAAGCTGAACTTTTCGTGTCTCACTAAAACCCGGTTTCTTTGTTAACTAACTAAAAATAAAATCATGTTTAAAAAACTCTTGAGTCCATGTAGAGGCGCCTACAAAGTATCACGTTTATTAAATTTAACGTGCTTGGTTGGCGCCACATTAGTAGTAGCGTCTCCATCATTTGCCCAAAACTCAACAGTTATTTACCAACACACTACCACTTACCCCCAAGTTACTCAGTACATTTACGGTAGCCCAATTCCTACTTCTTATCCTGTAAGTCCAATTGGAGGACGGAGTTTATTTCCACCTACCAATAGTTTATTTAATCAAAATCCCACAAATAGTTTGTTCCCTAATAATCCTAGTAATAATATTTTGTTTCCGGAAGTTAGGGTATACAGGCGCCCACATGTTAGGCAGTATGTGAATGACTCTACCTTAGTTAATCCAGTATTAGTAAACCCTAATATTCGCAACTCGACTATTATCAACCCAACAATAATCAATAATCCTTATTATCGGCGCCAACCAAGAAAAGGCTCTGTGTTTATGTATAGTTTTCCATAATCAGATACTACTGATATTTTTTACCACAGATAACACAGTAGAGACGCGAGGAACATCGCGTCTCTAACTCTATTAGTAATAATGCATTAGTAGCTACTGATACGTTACGGTGTAAAATGTGACCCAACAAGCATTGTGCCAATACCAACATCGGTAAAGATTTCTAGGAGTAGGGAATGGGGTATGCGACCATCTAGGATATGCGCTGCTTTTACTCCTTGGGCAAGTGAACGAACACAACAATTAACTTTTGGTATCATCCCACCCGCTACAACTCCAGTTCCAATTAAGTCGCGCGCTTCTTGAATATCAAGTTTGGGTATAAGCGTTGATGGGTCTTTATAATTTTCGAGTATTCCGCGCGTGTCGGTTAGTAGTATTAATTTTTCTGCATTGAGTGCGGCAGCTATTTCCCCAGCAACTGTATCAGCATTGATGTTGTAAGCTTGTCCGGTTTCATCCGCTGCAACGCTGGAAACTACTGGTATATAACCATTCTCAACTAAAGTATTAAGTATTGTAACATCAACACTACTTACATCTCCAACAAAACCGATTCCTTCTTGACCTTGAGGACGGGCTTTAATTAAGTTACCGTCTTTGCCACATAACCCGACGGCTTTTCCACCAGCAGTATTAATTAAAGCAACAATTTCTTTATTTACACGCCCTACTAACACCATCTCGACAACATCCATTGTTGGTGCATCAGTGACACGTAAACCATTTTTGAACTGCGCTTCGATACCGAGCTTGTCTAACCAGCTATTTATTTCTGGTCCACCTCCATGAACGACGATGGGACGTAAACCCACACAAGACAGAAAAACTATATCACGAATGACTGTATCCTTGAGTTTACTGTCTTTCATTGCCGCACCACCGTACTTTACTACTACGGTACGACCTGCAAATTGCTGGATGTAGGGTAAAGCTTCACTCAGAACTCTGACGCGCGTTGCTTCGGCTTGTTTGATATATTCGGTATCGTTAACCATTTGGAGGAGCTATATTTTTAATCAGTTTAAGAAAGTTTTTACACTTTCAACAATTTCTCACAAGACGGTATCAAACCTACGCTTCTGTGTTTAAAATTTATTAAAAACTACGGTTTATGAGGGGTAGCGGCGCCTTTCTAGGTAAAATATTGCTGTCGTCAAAGCCGTAGATAGTTTAAGCTAGCGGAAGATTCTTTGATTTTATGGCAATTGAGGCGGTAGTGTGCCTAAAAAAACTGGTTTAATTTCTCTTCTAATGGTTTGTAGCTTGTGGATGTTGCCCAAAAATGCTAACGCACAAGCTTTGATACCACATACATTGCAACTGGATGCAGCGAAACTGGAAAAACAAGGGCTTTCTTTAGCTCAAGAAGCAGCTTCGCTAGGACAGTTTCAGCAGTATGAACTCGCTTTACCACGCGCGCGCTTGGCATCGCAACTCGCATCGAAAAACGATAAAGTCTGGTTTCTTTTGGGCGGGTTGTATTTACAAACGAAAGATTATAATAATGCCATCGCTTCCTTAAGGAAGGCTCAAGGACTCAATCCCAAGAATGCTGACGTTCAGTTTGCTCTGGGTTCCGTCCACTTTCAACAGCAAAAATATCAAGAAGCTGCTGGATTTTACTCTTCAGGTTTAAGATTAAAACCATTAGACCCAGAAGGATTATTTGACTTGGGTAACGCTTATTACATGCTTGGGAAATTACCCGATGCTGTAGCCCAATACAATAAAGCAGTAGCTCAAAATAAAAAATTCTGGCCTGCCATTAACAATATCGGTTTAATCAAATATGAACAAGGTGACGCTGCCGGTGCCATCAAGCAATGGCAAGCTGCTGTCGTGCTAGATAAACAAGCTGCTGAACCATTAATGGCATTAGCTGTTGCATTGTATACCAAAGGCGACCAGCAGCAAGCTCTTGCACTTGGAGAACAAGCATTACGTATCGACAAGCGTTACGCTGACTTAGAGTTTCTTAAACAAAACCTCTGGGGTTCACGCTTGCTCACTGATACCAAGAAATTTGTCTCCATACCTCGCATTCAAGCAGCTATTGAACAAAACTCTAGCCCTGAAGCTAGACAACAAAGACCACAATAAGAGGATGGGAGTGTGGGAGTGCATATTTCTTACGCTCCCACCTTCTCATCTTCCCAATTTTTATTTCCCTATTGCAAGATTACGCACAATATAGTACATATATATTGTAAAGATTAAAAAGCAATAGCTCGACCAACTCTAGTCAAGCTAAAACGAACTAAAAGGTGATATTTTGGGGTAATTCCAAAACGGCTTCTCGGATTTGTTGTATGCATGAAGGGATTTTCCCGTCAATAGCGCAAACATTTTCAAGCTTTGTCGTCTTTAGGCAAAAGTGCCACGATTTGGTCTACAAACTGTTGATGATCAACAACAGGTTTAGAAATGTAGCCATCGGCGCCACTCTGCTTGAGGAAATTCTCACGGTCTCCTTCCATAGCGTGTGCTGTTACCAAAATAATTGGTAAAGACGAAGTTTGTGGGTCAGATTTTAACATTTGTGTAATTTTGATACCATCAACAGACTTACCCTGATAAACGCTTCGAGATAGCGAAACATCCATCAGAATGATGTCGGCATCTCCTGATTGGGCAATTCTCATTACCTCTTCCACGTTTTCCGTGTGTTTAACATCTAAGCCGCCCCGCTTGATCAAAATCTTGGAAAAAACGCGAGCGTTAATCAGATCGTCTTCGACAATCAATACTGTTTTCATAAAAATTTAACGTGTTGGGTGTGGGGGATGACCACCTGCTTTTTGAGCAAAGGTTGAAAGTCTCCTTTTTATCAATCCATATGTTTCTTCTTCCAATACGGATAATACTACTGTTTTTATCCTGTCTTGTATCAAAATTGTGTTGTAACGCTCTGAATACCGCAGTTGCAAAGCCTTACACAGCAACATCCATTCTTCAAAACTAACAGCCTTGTTTGTATAGATTAGATATCAGGTAAAAACTCATGGCGAAACAGTTAAACCTTCTCTCAGCGGGACAGGTAGTCACCACAGCCTTGCACACCGAGATGCAACGGTCTTATCTTGAATATGCCATGAGTGTAATTGTCGGGCGAGCGTTACCCGATGTACGCGATGGCTTAAAGCCTGTTCACCGTCGTATTTTATACGCGATGCACGAATTGGGATTAACACCCGAACGACCTTATCGAAAATGCGCGCGCGTTGTCGGCGATGTTCTCGGTAAATATCACCCACACGGAGACCAATCGGTTTACGACGCATTAGTACGTTTGGTTCAAGATTTCTCCAGTCGCTATCCCTTACTTGCGGGTCACGGTAATTTTGGTAGCGTGGATAACGACCCTCCAGCGGCGATGCGCTACACAGAAACGCGCCTTGCTCCCGTCAGCTATGAAGGGATGTTAACCGAAATTGGCGAAGAAACCGTTGAGTTTATTGGTAACTTTGATAACTCGCAGCAAGAACCAACGGTTCTACCTGCACAATTACCATTTTTGATACTCAATGGTTGTGCCGGTATTGCTGTGGGAATGGCAACGAATATCCCCCCGCATAATTTGAACGAAGTAGTTGATGGGTTAATTGCGCTAATCGACAATCCAGAGTTGCCAGATAGTAAGTTGTTTGAATTGATACCTGGTCCAGATTTTCCAACAGGTGGGGAAATTGTTGGGAATTCGGGAATTCGCGAAGCATATACTACGGGTCGTGGCAGTATAGTTTTACGTGGAATTGCGACAGTTGAGGAAATAGCGGCAACTAGAGGAACGAAGCGGCGAACAGCAATAATTATCACCGAGTTACCTTACCAAGTAAATAAGGCGGCTTGGATTGAAAAAGTTGCCGAACTTGTTAACCAAGGACGGTTGAATGGTATTTCCGATATCCGTGATGAAAGTGACCGTGATGGGATGCGAGTTGTTATTGAACTCAAGCGGGACATTAACCCAACTGAAATACTTCAAGCTTTGTATCATCAAACTGCTTTACAAACTAACTTTGGCGCCATTTTGTTGGCTTTGGTAGACGGTCAACCAAGGCAGTTGAGCTTACGTAATTTATTGCTGGAGTTTTTACATTTCCGTGAGCAGACGTTAGTACGCCGCTATACTTATGAGTTGGGTAAGGCAGAAAATCGCTCACATTTGGTTGAAGGTTTGCTCAAAGCTTTGTCTAATTTAGATGAAGTCATCAGTATATTACGTCAGGCGCCTGATGGGAGCACTGCAAAATTAACTATTGCGAGTCGGTTGGAATTGAGCGAGCAACAAGCTGATGCAATACTGGCAATGCCATTACGTCGTCTGACTAGCTTAGAACAGCAAAATCTCCAGCAAGAGTTTAATGAGTTAAGCGAGCAAATTAACTTATTACGGCGTTTGTTGGGTGACCGTAAAGAGTTACTAAAATCTCTGAAAAAAGATTTTCGTACTCTAAAGCGAAAGTTTGGCGATGAGCGTCGAACGCGAATGGTGACAGAGGAAATTATCGAACCAAGTAAGGGAACAAGAAAAAATTCCTCTGACGAGACAAAATCAAATCTAACTCCAAAGCTTGATATTAAAGTTGAAGACGCAACGCTTGAACTTACCCATCGTGGTTATGTTCGACGTTCTCAACCTAACGGCAAAAAGCCAAAAACTGACGGTAATTTGTCCGAAAATGATTTTATTCTCCAGACGGTAGAAACTCAAACCGATAAGGAGTTACTTATAATTACCAGTGGCGCCAAAGTTTATCCAGTTGCAGTTAGTGATATTCCCCTATCAACGGGAAGGTCAAACGCTCGTGGAACTCCACTAATTACCTTACTTAGCAACACTGCTCAAGGCGCGACCGAAGCAATCATTACCCGGTTTATGCAGCCAGATAACCCTCAACAGGGTGAAATGATTTTATTAACTAAACAGGGACGTATCAAGCGATTATCTTTGACAGAGTTCACAAGCCTTACACGTCGAGGTATCACTATCACTAAGCTCAAAGATGATGATGAACTGTTAGTAACTCAGTTTACAAACCCAGGCGAACAACTTTTATTGGCAAGTTCCGGTGGGCGCCTTTTACGATTTGCAGTCAATGACGAACAACTTCCAGTAATGGGACGCACTGCAATGGGTGTACAAGGAATGCGTCTACGCTTGAACGAAACAATGGCTGGTTGTGTCAGTATGAAAAATACAGCTAGCGTACTGCTGGTTACTCAACTAGGTTATGCCAAGCAAATTGCCCTAAACAGTTTACGAATGGCGAATCGAGGCGATATTGGTACTCAGTTTTGTAAGTTCACCAACAAAACTGATGCTTTAGCTGGAATTGCAATTGCGACGACAGAAGAAGTTGCCTTAATAACTAACCATCAACGAGTTGTTCGTGTTGCGATTGATACTATAGCAACATCCAACCGCGATAGTACAGGTGAAAACATCCTTCAACTTAACCGTGATGAGAAAATAATCTCGGTTATCGAAATACGATAGAGATAATTCAATCTCATGAATCAGCCGTGCAGCATAATTCTCGCGCGGCTGATTTTTTGTGTTTTAGTATACTTAAGTTGGCTGTAATATATTAGTATTTTTTATCACATTCAGTCTCAAGTATGATTTTATTAAAGTTTTGTAACAAAAAAGAAAATATTTGTTATATTTATTTACATAAGACAGTTAACTTTTAATTTTACTTTGGAGTTCCAGTCATGCAAAATACAGCAGCAACAACCAATATCAACGCACCAGTAATTGCAGACCGTAATGCTTGGCGCTGGGGCTTTACCCCACAAGCTGAAATTTGGAATGGTCGTCTAGCAATGATAGGCTTTTTGGCAGCAACTCTAATCGAAATTTTTTCAGGCAAAGGATTTTTACACTTCTGGGGAATTCTCTAAGTCTAAGCTTGGCTACTTAAAATTGATACCCTATAGATGTGATAATACCTGGGAAGATACCTGCCTGTCTTCCCAGGATTTTTACGTAAGTAAATTTATTGTAATATTTCTTAATTAATTTTCAATGTGGTAGGTGGGCACTGCCCACTAGATTGCTATATAAGTCCAGACAAAAAAATTAAGCCTGGAAGAAACAACTCCCAGGCTTTTACCTAATTGAAAGTAGAAGATTGCATTTTTAAGCTCCCGTTAACAAGTGTTAACATCTGTTAACCTGTTTTAGATGGACAAAAATGCTATTAACGAATATACTCTTTTAATACGCTATTGCGGTTGGGGTGACGCAACTTGCGAAGCGCTTTTGCTTCAATTTGGCGAATCCGCTCGCGCGTAACGTTGAAGATTTGTCCGATTTCTTCTAAGGTCTTCATGCGACCGTCATCTAAACCATAGCGTAAACGAAGTACGTCGCGCTCACGAGGGCTAAGGCTATCGAGGACTTTTTCAAGGTCTTCACGTAATAGATTCTTAGAAACTTGGTCTTCTGGTGTTTCACCATCCGATTCAATAAAATCGCCTAATCGAGAATCTTCTTCCTTACCAATTGGGGTTTCTAACGAGATAGGCAATTGCGCTGACTTCGCAATAAACCTTAATTTCTCGATAGTCATTTCCATACGGGTAGCAATTTCTTCCTCGGTAGGTTTACGACCCATTTCTTGAGAAAGTAGCTTAGTTGTTTTCTTGATACGAGAAATTGTTTCGTAGAGATGGACAGGTAGACGGATAGTGCGTGATTGATCTGCAATAGCGCGCGTAATTGCCTGACGAATCCACCATGTAGCGTAGGTTGAGAATTTGTAACCTTTTTCATGGTCAAACTTCTCAGCCGCACGAATCAAACCAAGACTTCCTTCCTGTATTAAATCTTGGAAAGACAGCCCGCGATTCATGTATTTCTTGGCAATTGAAACTACAAGACGCAAGTTGGACTGCACCATCTTATCTTTTGCCCGACGTCCAACGTGCAAACGATACCGGAATTGTGGTAATGTTAACTGTACTGCTTCTGCCCATTCACTATCTCTAGGGTCACGGTCTAGTTGCAGCGACAACCTTTCTCGAATTCGCTCTAATTCAAGTAGGTCAGCAATTTTACGCGCTAATTCAATTTCTTCATCCGCACGAAGTAAACGGATTCGACCAATTTCTTGTAAGTAGAGACGTATCGAATCTTCGGTGTAATGCTTTTTCTTAGACTGTGCCCGACGACGAGATTTAGCGGCTTTTCCAGACTTTGCCTCATCTTCTTCAGATGCTGGTTCTAGAAAATCATCTATCTCGCCTTCATCGTTAAGTAACAAGTCGTCTTCGTCGTCTATTAAAAGTTCCTCTAACTCGAAATCAGGCTGATTTGCTACTTCTAGGTCAGGCTGAAATATATTTTCGAGTACGTTGTTAGCCTGGTTCATGCCGCGTTCCTCATGCTCCTTGCAGAATCAATTACTCAAGGTATTGCAGTTGCTCTTAAATAAATAGAGCGTTAACTGTCATACCTATCATTAGGTTAATGACTAATTTAGCTAAAAAATGTTCAGAAATGCTACATATTTTCATTCAAAAAAATATGTTTATACTTTTCTGAAACTAAGCCCTACTTCGATATATATGCTTTAGGGCTTTTTCAAACTACCGCACACAAATACTAACCACCACTTCTTGATTTCTCAACGAATGGAGTAGTAGCGGCTGTAAAATTGTGATTGGCATTTTTGTTTTCTTAGTTGAAAAAGGATTTTTGTTGCCTTCGCAAAAAATTTGCGGTTAAATTGCCTTTGCAAAAAACATCTTTACTAATGGTAAGTGCGGATATTTTTTCGTCAAGACTTTTTAGATTGTAGCCTGTTTCACAGAAATTGCACTTATTTTGTGTAATATCCATGAATAATTTAAAATTGTCAAAAGCCTGTTATACCAAATAGAAATTTCGAGTGGCAACTGTATACCTCAACTTTTCCAAACACGTATATCGGAGTTTAAAATTCCGGGAAACGCGCTCTTACATGAAAGTTCAAGGTATTTGCCAAAACCTCTATTAACTGGTCAGCAAGCCAAAACTAACCGGAATATAAAGTGCCATACGCTCTTTAAAAATTTTTAGCAGTCTTACATTACACTTCCTTAATTAATATTTTTTGAGTGGAATTTGCTGCTCGGCGCGCAGCAAGAGCGCCATTCCGGTTTGGTATTTCCTCCGAGGTATCTACAGGGTTTGCAGAACAGATGGGTAAAATATTTGGGTTTTCCCTTATGAAACTGCTGGAGCTTACAGTAACCCCGAGCATAGATGCCCAAACAGTAAAGTGGTTACCACCTCCATCGGGCACCTTTTCCCACAAACATGTGCCTGCACGCTTTTTTAAAGCTACAAACACGTAAATTTTGACATAATGAGCCTTATTTCAATCAAGTGGCTCCGCTTGAAGTTGGAACAACCGCACTGTCTGGCGCGGACGTGTAGTCAGAATCAGCCCTAACAGCAGATTAATTTAACTTTAGCTTATTTAATTTTAATCGCACGCGAACGTGCTACTGAAATGTCAGCCCTGTGAGACTTGACAAACTGTTCTTATTGTATACAACGTATTTTAATCAATTCCAAACGGATTTGACACTCAGGACTAATAATCTTAGCCTACTTGATACAAAAATGCATAGTGAGCGCAGGAAATTTAGAGCGCGACTATGCCTACCGACACGAAAATTTTATCTATTTACAGCCAATTACAGCCACTGGCACACTACACTTTTTTAACAGTGGCTTGCTGCAATTTTTAGAACATATATACTGAGTCTCGTGTTATCCCCTGTTTACTTAATACTTTTGAGCATCTAATTGCCAACTTTGAAAACGCAATAGATTGTTATGCTTTGATGACAATATCAAATTAATTCTAGGTATGTTTACCTGAGATTACAGAGTGTTAATTTTTATTAATGATATAGCGCTCAGTTTACGGAAATACTACTTAAGTGCAAATTAAGTACGAAATTGCACTATAAATTAGTGCTATGGATAACTATGGTAAAGACTTATGAACAAAACTTTACAAACTTTAGTAGAATGACTTCATAACAAAAATGAGTATTTTTTCTTATTGACATGATGGCGGAACATTTTCCTTGGCTGACCGCGATTATCTTCTTACCACTAGTTGCTTCGCTTGCAATTCCATTTTTGCCTGATAAAGATGGCAAGCAAGTGCGATGGTACGCTTTAGGAGTAGGTATCGCCGATTTAGTGCTTATGTGCTATGCATTTTGGAGGCACTACGATGCGACTAGTGCGAGATTCCAGCTTGCGGAGAATTATGCCTGGATACCCCAGTTAGGTTTGAACTGGGCTGTTTCCGTTGATGGGTTGTCGGTTCCGCTTGTTCTTTTAGCGGGGTTTGTGACGACACTAGCTATGTTCTCAGCATGGCAAGTTGACCGACGACCACGCTTATTTTACGCGCTGATGCTGGTTTTATACTCGGCGCAAATAGGGGTATTTGTCGCGCAAGACTTGATGCTGTTCTTTATTATGTGGGAAGTTGAACTAGTTCCCGTTTATTTACTTGTTTCGATTTGGGGTGGACAAAAACGCCGTTACGCAGCTACAAAATTCATACTATATACAGCGGCGGCATCTATATTTATTCTTGTAGCAGCCCTTGGAATGGGGCTTTACGGTGGTGGTGATTTGACTTTTGATATCGCCACTCTCGCTTTGAAAGATTATCCAATAGGCTTAGAACTTGTTTTATACGCAGGATTGCTGATTGCATTTGGTGTAAAACTAGCTATTTTTCCGTTACATACATGGCTACCAGATGCTCACGGCGAAGCTTCTGCTCCTGTCTCAATGATTTTGGCGGGTGTGTTGCTCAAAATGGGCGGCTATGGTTTAATTCGCGTCAATATGGAGCTTCTTGGGGATGCCCACATTTACTTTGCACCAGTTTTAGCTATTCTTGGTGTCATTAATATTGTCTACGGCGCCTTGAATTCGTTTGCTCAGAAGAACATGAAACGTCGGTTGGCGTATTCATCAGTATCGCACATGGGGTTTGTGCTGCTAGGTATTGCCTCCTTCACCGACTTGGGGATCAATGGTGCGATGTTACAAATGATTTCCCACGGTTTAATCGCAGCAGTGCTGTTCTTCTTAGCTGGTGTTACATATGACCGTACTCATACAATGATGATGGAAGAAATGGGTGGTGTTGGTCAGGTAATGCCCAAAGTATTCGCATTATTCACCATTGGCGCAATGGCTTCGTTAGCTTTACCTGGGATGAGCGGTTTTGCTAGTGAACTCGCAGTCTTCATCGGCGTTACAAGTAGCGACATTTACAGTTCAACCTTCTGTACCGTTACAGTTTTCCTTGCAGCCGTCGGAGTTATTATCACACCAATTTACCTACTAAGCTTACTCAAACAAGTGTTTTACGGTAATGGAAGCGTACTTAAGTGCGAAATTGGCAGTGATGGTTTGCAAACTTTAGAAACAGAAGATGTTGTCTGCTTTGGTACTGACTGCGTACTCCCAACTAAATCTGTTTACCGAGATGCTAGCCCGCGCGAAGTATTTATTGCCGCTTGCTTCCTAGTACTAATTATTGGTATTGGTTTGTATCCCAAGCTCACAATGCAAATGTATGACGTGAAGACAGTTGCAATTAATACTCAAATTCGCTCTGCTTACACGCAAATAGCAGCATCAAATCCTGGCATTTATGCTCAAAAACTCTTTGCTCCTACAATTACTGAAACAGAAACCGCAACTGTTTTAGGTACTCTAAAGTAAACATTTCAGTAAAAGTCAACCTCGATCTCTAAGTAATGTTAAGCAGTCGTCTTGAAGGCGCCTGCTTTTTTATAAGAAATATGTTGAAAACCCTGACCCTTCAGGATACCGCTGGCGAATGATAGGTTTGACCCCTCAGTATCACGATTTTGCGTCATTTCCGGAAATGTAGAGACCTTACATGTTCGGTCTCTACACGCCTGTTTTCATGAAATGATGGGTACTACCCCCTATTCGCCAGCAGTATCCTTGAGGGCAGGGATGAAAACTAGGTGAAAACGTAAACGTTTTCGTGATGTAATCAGTGTTAAGGTAGTGAATCACCTCGCCTTTAGGCAGGTGAGCGTCAATCAACTTAATTTGTGAGAATTGAGACCTGATAAATCACGTCTCTACGTATGGAACTAAACCTAGGTAGCGAACACCTAGTGGAGTAACCTCAAATAGACAGGGCAATACTTTAACTCCCATAGCATAAGCATTTCTCAACAACTTGCCATACACGGGGTCAGCACTGTCACCGGAAGCAAAAGCTGTACAGTCTCCTCGATTGATAAAATACAGCATTACCGCGCGCTCTGAAGGTAATAATGCCATTAGTTCCCGTAAATGCTTTTGTCCGCGCGTTGTTTCAGTATCGGGAAACAACGCTAATCTACCCGAAGTCCAAGTTGTATTTTTGACTTCAACATAAGTTGGTATAAAAGTATTATTTCCTGTTAATAAAAAATCAATACGACTCTTTTTGTTTATTCCATAAGGTACTTCACCCTTAACAAAAGTATAATTCCCTAGTTCTGGAAATAAATATTGCGAAAGTGCTAACTTAACTATTCGATTTGGTAAAGCTGTATTAATACCCACCCACGTTGGTTCGTTATCGTGTACCTGTATAAGTTCAAGAGTGTAAGCTAACTTACGTGCTTCATTGTCGCTTCTTGATACCATAACTGTACTACCAGGTGTTGAGACTCCTGTCATTGGTCCTGTATTCGGACAATGAGCAGTAACTATTTCTCCTGAAGCAAGTTCGACATCGGCAAAAAACCGCTTATAGCGTTTTACTAAAATACCTGGATATAGAGGTGGATAGCGGTATAAATATTCATCGGCCATTTAATTTTGGGTTTTTGATTTATGTATATTATCTTGTGTAAGAATTTTATCATTTCAAAAATTTTACAAATGTTTTTTTATAAAAAATATTTTTACTTAAAGAACTTTGGTTATATTAAACAGAAATACGTATGAACTAATTAAGTTGGCGTCACTCTATGTTTACTAGTTGTTATATTTAGGTTTTACGATCATTCAGTTGTAGCTTGAAACTCTTTTTAAATCAAAATTCTATAGTTAAGATTAGCATCTTGATACTAACTTTATATTTTTTAGTAAAGAAAAATTTAAATTAAATTATGAGCGATTTTAATCAATAAGTTGGCGAGAGAAAAGTAAAAACTATGATAGACTTTTTCCAGAGTTTTCATATCAAGGTAATTGATTATCTTAATAACGGTTTTAAAGAGCTGATTAGTAATCCTCAATGGTTTATCATGCGACGAATAGGGCGATTTGAGGTCGTCCGTAGATGCAAAACAGGTATTTATAATCATAAAGATGTGCCGGATATCAGCAATAATCAAAAGTCAAGTATTTTTACCAATGTTAATATAGACTATGTGGTTACTAGCCTAGAAAAAGAAGGAATGTATCAAGGTTTACAGCTACCTGAACACATAGTCGAAAACATCTTAGAGTTTGCTAGTAACACAAATTGCTATGCAGGAAAAGACCCGGAACTTGGTTTTCGGTTTCATGAGAAAGACAAAGTGCAAATGTACTACAAGCAAAAAATATTATTGGCTAAATATTTTAATACTGCATCGCAATGCCAAGCGATTCAGATGCTACAAAATGACCCAGTTTTACTAGAAATTGCAGCAAGATATATTAAAGCGAAACCTGTACATATAGCAAATTCGCTTTTCTGGAGTTTTCCTGCGAATGCAACTTTTTTTGAACAGTCAAAAGCAGCACAAGTTTTTCACTGCGACCTTGATGATTATAAGTTTATTAAATTTTTCTTTTATTTGACAGATGTTGATATAAACAGCGGTCCGCATGTTTACATACTAGGAAGTCATAATCGGAAGAAGTTTTACTATCAACTCCTGCGTGGACGCGCGACTGAGAAAGATTTAATGAACTATTATGGCACAGAGAAGGTTGTGTCAATCACAGGCCCGCGCGGTTATGGGTTTGCCG